>NZ_PDDL01000048.1:0-26608 GCF_020833785.1 Kocuria sp. CCUG 69068 | reverse complement strand
GTGTGCTCTTCCGATCTCACCCGCGCCGAGCTGGCAGCCCTCGTCGAGGCGGCCGCAGCCGGTGACGCCGCAGCACGGGCGGAGCTGGCCGACCGCTTCTCGGGCACCCTCCAGTTCGGCACCGCCGGGCTGCGGGCGGCCCTGGGCGCCGGGCCGATGCGGATGAACCGGGTGGTGGTGCTGCGCGCCGCGGCGGGGCTGGCCGCCCACGTACTGGCCGTGCAGACCCCGGCGGACCGTGCGGCGGGCTCCGCCCGGCCCCGCGCGGTGGTCGGCTACGATGCCCGGCACGGCTCCGAGGTCTTCGCCCGGGACACCGCCGCGGTGTTCACGGCCGCCGGCATCGAGACGCTGCTGCTGCCCGCGCCGCTGCCCACGCCCGTCCTGGCGTGGGCGGTGCGGGCCCTCGAGGCGGAGGTGGGCGTCATGGTCACCGCCAGCCACAACCCGCCGGCGGACAACGGCTACAAGGTCTACCTCGGCGGCCGGGCCGTGGAGCCGGAGGCCCGCGGCTGCCAGATCGTGGCCCCGCACGACCGGATGATCGCCGAGCGGATCGCGGCCGTCGGGCCCGTCGAGGACATCCCCCGGGCGCAGGACGGGTGGACCGTCCTGCCCGCGAGCGTCGAGCAGGACTACCTCGACGCCGTGCTCCCCGCCGTGGTCACCGCCGTCGCGGGCGCCGGACGTCCCCTGCGGGTCGTCCTCACCCCGCTGCACGGGGTGGGCGGGCGCACGACGACGGAGGCCCTGCGGCGGGCCGGTCTCGCCGACGTGCACGTGGTCCCGGAGCAGGCGGAGCCGGACCCGGACTTCCCCACGGTCGCGTTCCCCAATCCCGAGGAGCCCGGCGCCCTGGACCTGGCCCTGGCCACCGCCCGCGCCGTGGGCGCGGACCTCGTCCTGGCCAACGACCCCGACGCGGACCGGGTGGCCGTGGCGGTCCCGGTGCCCGGGGCCGACGTCGAGGATTCGGCGCAGGGCTGGCGGATGCTGCGCGGCGACGAGGTCGGCGCGCTGCTCGGCCACGCCGCGGCGGCCCGGTGCGCGGGCCGCGAAGGCGCCGTGTTCGCGAACTCCATCGTCTCCTCCCGCCTGCTGGGGCGGATCGCCGCCGCGGCGGGGATCGCGCACCAGGAGACCTTGACCGGCTTCAAGTGGATCGCCCGCGTCCCGGGGCTCGCGTTCGGCTACGAAGAGGCGCTGGGCTACTGCGTGGCGCCGGAGGTGGTCAGGGACAAGGACGGGATCAGCGCGGCCGTGGCGGTGGCGGTGCTCGCCGACGAGCTGCGCGCGCAGGGCCGGACCCTGCTGGACGTGCTGGACGACCTCGCCCTGGCCCACGGGCTGTACGCGACCGACCAGCTGAGCATCCGGGTGGCGGACCTGAGCCGCATCCCGGTCATGGCGGCCGCCCTGCGGGACGCCCCGCCCGCGGCACTGGGCGGCTCCGAGGTGGTCGAGGTCGCCGACCTCGCCGCCCCGGGGACGGGGCTGCCGCCCACCGAGGGACTGCGCCTGCTCACCGCGGACGGCACCCGGGTGATCGTGCGCCCCTCCGGGACGGAGCCGAAGCTCAAGTGCTACCTCGAGGTGGTCGCCCCGGTGGCCGGCCGGGCCGCGCTGCCCGCCGCCCGGGCCGAGGCGCAGGAGCGGCTCGGGCGGATCCGCGCCGAGCTCGAGGCCGCACTGGGCCTCTGACGGCGCACGGGCTCAGGTGGCCGGCGGCCGGACCCCGTCCCCGCCCCGGGCGAGGACCCGGCGCGAGACGGCCTTGGTCGACCGGGTGACCACCTTCTCCAGCGGGCCCTGGCCCAGGGCCCGCCGCCACAGCAGGGCGAACACCGTGAACACCACGATCTGGCCGGCGGTCCACGCGGCGGGCGCGAGGTCGTAGTACTCGGGCCAGAGGATGAGCAGGTGGGCCGTGTAGAGCGTGAACGTCATCGCGCCCGCCGCAGCGAGCGGCGCGAGGACCCTGCCGGCCACGCGCTCCAGGAGCAGGCAGATGCCGAGGACGGACAGTGCAAAGCCCACGTTGAGCACCAGGAAGAACGGCGTGTTCGTGTGCGGGGTCGAGATCAGCAGCCACCACAGGGTGTCGGTGGGCAGCGTGGGGTCCCCGCCGAAGACGAGCACCTCGTCGATCTCCGACTCGTCCATCCAGGGCGTGCCCTCGGCGATGGCCTCGTAGCCGCCGAGCACCCGCAGCGCGAGGGCGGAGGACGACCACGCGAGCAGCGCGACCGCCGCCCCGACCGTCACGAGCAGGGTCTGCACCTTGCGGCTGGTGAGGTCCGTGCGTCCCACGGCGAGTCCGGCCAGCAGGAACGCCATCCAGGGCAGCGCGGGGTAGACGCCGGTCAGGAGCAGCTGGGAGAGCACGGTGCCCGGGTCGACGACCAGGTCCACGAGGCTCGGGTTCTCGTACTCGAGGCCGGGCAGCACGTCGACGGACCACTGCATGAGGAAGGGCGCGACGAGCGCGAAGAGCGCGGCGCACACCAGGAGGGACCGGGTCCGCAGGCGCAGGAAGGGCACGGCGAGCAGGAAGAGCATCCCGTAGTAGATGAGGATGTTGCTCACCGGCAGCTCGAGGAAGCCGAGGAGGAAGCCGACCAGGGCAATCAGCCCAGCCCGTGCGGCCAGGGCCCACCGGGAGGCCGTCATCCGCAGTCCCGTGCGAGGGGTGCGCCCACCGGAGGCGAAGGCCAGGCTCACCCCCGCCAGGGTGGCGAAGAGCGCGGCCGAGTGGCCGGCGAACAGGGTCCAGGACAGGTTCGCCTCGCCCGTCTGCTCGTCCCACGAGGGCAGCGTGTGCACGGCGACCATGCCGAACAGGGCCAAGCCGCGGGCGGCGTCGACGCCGGTGAGCCGGCGGGTCGTCCGGGGGGCCCCGGCGGCGTCGCGCCCGGGTCCTTCCGTCGGGACACCGGTGGCGGTGGCCGTCCCGGCCGGCGGCGTGCGTTCTGCGGACATGCGGTTCCCCCACGGATCGATCGGTTCGGGCACCCGTGCCGGTCCCGGCCCCGTCCGCGCCCCCCGGCACGGCGCCCGGCGCCCGCCCGCCCGTCGTGGACGACGGGCTCGCGGCGCACTGGTGCACGCCTGAGCTTACTAGAGCAAACGCGGAGCGGATCCCCGGCCGGGGAAAAACCCAGGACCCCCCGGCGAGGGGCACGTCAGGACTGCTCCTGGGAGCCCTCCTCGGCGGCGTTCAGCGCACGCTGGAGGATGCGGGCGTACGGCAGCCCGAAGTGGTCCACGCCGTCCCGGTACCGGATGCGGGCGCGCTCGAAGCCCTGCTCCTCGTACCAGTGGTGCCCGTCCCACGCCGCGGACACGGCGTCGAACTCTGCCTGCGGGTCGGTCCCGTCGTCCTCCGTGCCCACGTCCCAGCGCAGGCGCAGCTCCTGCAGCTGCTCGGAGGTGGGCTCCGCGGAGGGCCGGTCCGGGGCCTGTCCGCCGCCCATCATGATCGCGCCGCCGCCCGGGACGAGGTCCACGTGGTCCGCCAGCAGCTCCTGGCTGATGAACTGGGCCCCGCCGGAGTACCCGGTCAGCCAGGTGCGGGAGCGGTCGATGTCGTACTCGGGCTCGAGCCGCTCCTCGACGAGCGAGAGGAACCACTGCGCGTTGAGGTCCCGCTCCTCCCACCAGGTGATCTCCCCCGCACGATCGGGGGTCCGCGGGACCACCAGCAGCATGTTGTGCTCCCGCGCGACCTCCGCCAGGCAGGAAGCGGTGTACTGGGGGTTCTCGTACTCGAAGGCGCCGTCCCCGTGGAAGTGGTACACGACGCCCACCGGCCGGTCCCAGTCCAGGTCCTCGGCGAAGACGTGGTAGGAGCTGGTGATCCCGTCGTGCTCGTGCTCGAGCTGGAAGCGGTCCTCCCGCTCCTCCCCCGGGCCGAACACGCGCGCGTCCAGCACGGCCCCGTCCGTGGGCCCGCCGGGGCCGCGGGCCGTGACCCGGACGCCGTCGAGTCCGTAGCGGGCGCACGAGACCGTCTCGGGGGCCTCGGCCTCCGGGGTCTCCTCGTCCCGGCCGACCAGGAGCGCCACGGTCGTGACGAGCAGGAGCACCAGCGCCAGGGCGCCGGCCCCGAGCAGGCGCAGCCGCCGCCGGGCACCCCGGGACGTCGCACCGCGGTGGCGGTGCCGGTGCGGCAGCCAGGACCAGGGCCACCGGGGACCGCTCCGAGGGTGTTGTCGTGTCACCCGGTCATCTTACGAAGGAGTACCTGGGAGAACCCCGACGACGTGCCGTCAGCGGGGCAGCCCGACGAGCACCCGCCCGTCGCGCACTTCGGCCGGGTGCACCGGCAGGGCGGGGCCGTCCCCGGTGAGGCACAGCCCGGTCGCGAGGTCGTAGACCTCCTTGTGCAGCGGCGAGGCAACCGTGACGGCCGAGCCGCGGGAGCCGAGGATGCCTCGCGCCATGACGCAGGCCCCGGTGCGGGGATCGCGGTGGTCGGCCGCGAGCACCGTGGTGGCGTCCACCCGGTACAGCGCCACCTGGCGGCCCGCCACCCGGGCGGCCTCGCCCCACAGCGGCTCGAGGTCCGTCAGGGCGCACACGTCGTGCCACTCGGTGCCGGCGGCACGGCTCGCCGCGTCCACCGCGGTCACGGTCGTAGTCGCGGTCGTGGTCGGGGTGAGGGTCGTCATGAGGGGCCTCCTGCGGCTCGGCGGAACGTCGTGCTCGACGTTAGGCGGGGCGGATGACGGGCGCGCTCCAGGGCCGTTTCGCCCCGGTCAAAGCCCGCTCACACGGAGCCGGGGCCCCGGTGAGGGAAGCGAAAAGCGACCGGAACGGCGGGGCAACGGCGGGGCAATCCCGTCTCCCTAGAGTCGGAGCAACGCCCCAGCCGCCCGCCAGCTCCCGGAGGTCCCCGTGCCGCGCTCCCCCTTCTCCCCGCAGTCCCCCCAGCACGTCGTCGTGGTCGGCGGCGGCCCCGCCGCCCACCGCTTCGCGGAGGCGGTGCTGTCCGCGGAGGACCACCACGTGCGCCTCACCGTGTTCGCCGACGAGCCGTGGGTCCCCTACGACCGCGTCCAGCTGTCCAAGGCGCTGACGGGTCCCGCGGGCGCCGTCGACCTCACCCTGGGCGGGGGCACGGTGTGGCAGGACCCGCGGGTGGACCTGCGCCAGGGCGTGAAGGCCCGGGAGATCGACCCCGCGGCCCGCACGGTCGCCGCGGCGGACGGGACCGTGACCGGCTACGACGGGCTCGTCCTCGCCACCGGCTCCGACGCCGCGCGCCTGGACGTCCCCGGCGCCCACCACGCCTTCGTCTACCGCACCCTCGACGACGTCGCGGCCATCCGCGCCGAGGTCGAGCGGCTGCGCGCCCGCTACGGGCGCACCCCGCGCGGCGTGGTCATCGGCGGTGGTCTGCTGGGCCTCGAGGCCGCGGGCGGGCTCCAGGAGCTCGGCGCGGAGGCCACGGTGGTGCACTCCCGCAAGTGGCTGATGAACGCGCAGCTCGACGAGGGCGCCGGCCGCTCCCTCAACGCCCTCATCACCGCGCGCGGCGTGCGCCTGCACCTGGGCGAGCGCCCCTCCGGCGTGGGGCTGCGCAAGTCCGACGGCGAGGTGTGCGCCATCGAGTTCCGGGACTCCGCCGACCTCGAGGCGGACCTGGTCATCGTGGCCACCGGCATCCGGGCCCGGGACCGGCTGGCCTTCAACGCGGGCGTCGCGACGGCCCCGCGCGGCGGCGTGGTCATCGACGAGGCCTGCCGCACCTCCGCGGAGCACGTGTGGGCGATCGGCGAGGTCGCCTCCTGGAACGGGGAGTGCCTGGGGCTCGTGGCCCCCGCGAACACCATGGCGGAGATCGTCGCCGACCGGCTGGCCGGCGGGCGCTCCACGTTCGACGGCTTCGACACCGCGACCAAGCTCAAGCTCTCCGGCGTGGACGTGGCGTCCTTCGGCGACGCCTACGGCGAGACCGAGGACTGCCTCGAGGTCGTCTACGCGGACCCCGCCCGCGGGATGTACCAGAAGGTCGTGGTCACCCAGGACGCGCGGACCCTGCTGGGCGGGGTGTTCGTGGGGGACGCCGAGCCGTACAACGCCCTGCGCCCGCTGCTGGGCCGGGAGCTGCCCGGTGAGCCCGGCGCCTACCTCTCCGCCTCCGGCGTGGACGCCCCGGCCGGGGACCTGCCCGACGACGCCGTGATCTGCTCCTGCAACAACGTCACGACCGGGGCCGTGCGGGAGCAGATCTCCTGCGGCGTGCACGAGATCGGCGAGCTCAAGAAGTGCTCCCGGGCCGGCACACAGTGCGGGTCCTGCGTCCCGATGCTCAAGAAGACCCTGGACCTCGAGCTGGCGAAGGCCGGCGTGGAGGTCTCCAGGGCGCTGTGCGAGCACTTCGAGCTCTCCCGCGCCGAGCTCTTCGAGGCCGTGCGCGCCCTGGACCTGTCCTCCTGGGACGAGGTGGTGGCCCGCTTCGGCACGGGCCTGGGCTGCGACATCTGCAAGCCCGTGGTCGCCTCCGTGCTCGCCTCCCAGCGGGACGAGTACGTGCTCGACTCCGGCCGGGGCGCCCTGCAGGACACCAACGACCGGGCGCTGGCCAACATGCAGAAGGACGGCACGTACTCCGTGGTCCCGCGCGTGCCGGCCGGGGAGATCACCCCGGAGAAGCTCATCGTGCTCGGCGAGGTGGCCCGGAAGTACGGGCTCTACACCAAGATCACCGGGGCCCTGCGCGTGGACATGTTCGGGGCCCGGCTCGAGCAGCTGCCGGAGATCTGGCGGGAGCTCGTGGACGCCGGCTTCGAGTCCGGGCAGGCCTACGGCAAGGCGCTGCGCAACGTGAAGTCCTGCGTGGGCTCCACGTGGTGCCGCTACGGGGTGCAGGACTCCGTGGGCATGGCCGTGCGGCTGGAGCTGCGCTACCGGGGGCTGCGCTCGCCCCACAAGTTCAAGATGGGCGTCTCGGGCTGCGCCCGCGAGTGCGCCGAGGCCCGCGGCAAGGACGTGGGCATCATCTCCACGACCGACGGCTGGAACCTCTACACCGGCGGCAACGGCGGCGCGAACCCCGCCCACGCCCAGCTGCTGGCCCAGGGTCTGGACGACGAGACCCTGGTCCGGTACATCGACCGGTACCTCATGTACTACATCCGCACCGCGGACCGGATGCAGCGCACGGCCCGGTGGCAGGAGGAGCTCGACGGCGGGATCGACCACGCGCGCGCCGTCGTCGTCGAGGACTCCCTGGGCATCGGCGAGGAGCTCGAGGCCGCGATGGCCCGGCACGTGGACCGCTACGAGGACGAGTGGGCCGCCACGCTGAAGGACCCCGAGCGGCTGCGCCGCTTCCGCTCCTTCGTCAACGACGCCGCCCCGGACGACTCCCAGGACTACGTGCTCGAGCGTGGTCAGCGCCGCCCCGCGACCGACGCCGAGCGCGCCGCCGCCGAGGCCGGCGACGGCCCCGTGCTGCTGACCGGTCCGCGCATCCCGGTGCGCGAGGGCGCCGCGACCCCCGGGGCCTGACGCGGCCCCGGACCGCCGACGGGATGCGCCCGGCTCGAGCTCCCAGCCGGAACCGGGCGGGAGGTGGCTGCGGCGCCGGGGGTCACGTCCGCTGGAGCCGGCCCTGCCGGTGGAGCACGGTGCGGCGGGCGGCGTCCCCGCCGGCGTCGAGGACCCGCTCCAACGGTCCCCGGCCCAGCGCCCGGTGCCAGCCGACGGCGAGCAGGACGGCCGCCCCCAGGTGGGCGACGGACCAGATGACGGGGAGGTCGTACCGGACCTCGACGGACAGCGCCACCAGGTGGGCGGTGTACACGCTCAGGCCCATCGCCCCCACGACCGACAGCCGCAGCGACCACGCCCCGGACCTGCGGGAGACCAGCAGACAGCCCCCCAGCACCAGCAGTGCCACGCCCAGGCCGGCGGCGATCGCCCACACCCCGTCGACGGGCCACGGGTCCGGGCCCCGCACCAGCACCTCGGCCAGCTCGTCCGCGCCCGTCCCGCCGGTCGCCGGCACCCGGTCGTGACCGCCGAAGGCGTGGGGGAAGAAGAGGGCGGCGGTCCGTGCGAGGACGACCAGACCCGCCCCCGCCGCCAGCAGACGGATCTGGATCCCCGTGTCGCGCAGGTTCATCCGCCCCACCCCCAGCCCGACCAGCAGACAGCTCAGGTACGGCAGGGCCGGGTAGGTGCCGGTCACCAGCAGCCGGGAGACCGTCCCGCCCGGCTCCGCCGGCACGTCGGCGAACGCGGGGTGGGCGGAGGCGGGTGCCGGGAGGACGTCCGTCACGCCCTGCACCAGCAGCGGGCCCACCATCCAGAGGACCGCCGCGCAGACGAACAGCGCCGTCGTGGACAGGCGCAGGAACGGGACGGCCAGCACGAAGAGCACCCCGCAGCAGATCAGGAGGTTGTCGGCCGGGGCGTCCCCGGGCATCAGAGCCCCGAGCCCCAGGCCCACCACGGCGAGCAGCACCGCCCGCACGGCCAGCCCCACCCGGTCGGCGGCCAGCCATCGGCCCCGGTGCGGGAACCGTCCCCCGGACCCGAGCGCCAGTCCCACCCCGGCCAGCAGGATGAACAGTGCCGCCGAGGCCCCCGAGAGGAGGAGGTGCGGCCAGGCCGGTGCCGGGGTCACGGCGTGGTGGCCGGGCAGGACCTGCACCGCCATCAGCCCGATCAGCGCCAGCCCGCGGGCCGCGTCGAGGCCCGTCCACCACGCCGGGGACCTGCGGGCACCGCCCGTGGCATCGGCCGGGGCGGAACGCTCCGTTCCGGACGTCCACCTCATGACTCCCCCGTCCTCCCGCACCCGCCCCGGCCCACCCAGGGTCCGGACCCGAGCCGCATCCGAGGTCCCAGTGCTGCGGGACCTTTCCGGATCCAGGATCTCTGCTGCACGTGGCGCTCCCGTTGCGCGGACCTCACGATTTCGTGAAGTCCGCGGGCCCCGCCGTGCACGCCAGCGGGACCTCCGGCACGCCGCTGTCGCAGCACGGTGTCCGTGGGGCAGGTGGTGCGGAATCGGAAACCTGGGGTAACACCGTGGTCACAGGACCGACCTACGCTCGGAGCATGACCGCCGCACCCACCGCCCCCGCACCCGGTGACCACGGCGCGCCCGGCGCGCTCGGGGAACTCACCGGGTTCCGCGTCGGCGTGACGGCCCACCGCCGCGCCACGGACTTCATCGCCGCCCTGGAGCGCCGCGGCGCGCAGGTGGTGCACGCGCCCGCCCTGATGATCTCCCCCGTGGCCGAGGACACCCGGGTGGTCGAGGACACGCGCACGCTGCTCGCCCACCGGCCCGGGATCATCGTGGTGACCACCGCCTACGGGCTGCGCCGGTGGTTCGAGGCCGCGGACGCCGCGGGTCTCGGGGAGGACCTGCGGGACGCCTTCCGGGCCGCCCGGGTGCTCACCCGCGGGGCGAAGGCCCGGGGCCAGGTGCTCTCCCTGGAGCTCGAGGACGCGGAGGTCTCCGAGGACGAGCGAACCTCGTCGGTGGTCGACCGGCTCCTGGCCGACGGCGTGGCCGGCGCCCGCGTGGCCGTCCAGCTGCACGGGCTGACGGACCAGATCCAGCTGGAGCGGCTCGTGGCCGCCGGGGCGCAGGTGGACACCGTCTCCCCCTACCGGTGGCTCTCCGCCGACGACGGCGAGCGCCTGCCCGGCCTGATCCGCGACGTGTGCGAGCGCCGCCTGGACGTGCTCACCTTCACCGCCGCTCCGGCCGTGGACTCCCTGTTCAGCACGGCCCAGGAGATGGGCCGCTACGAGGACCTCGTGGACGCCCTGCGCACGGACGTCACGGCCGCCGCGGTGGGACCCGTGTGCGCCGGGCCCCTGCTGGAGGTCGGGGTGGAGCCGCTCGTGCCGGAGCGCTACCGGCTGGGGGCCCTGGTCCGGGCGGTGTGCACCCACGCGGTCGAGGAGCGCACGCTGGTGGTGCCCACCCGGCACGGGACGCTGCGGCTGATGAGCACCGGCGCCGCCCTGGAGGGCGTGTTCGTCCCGCTCTCCGATGCCCAGGTCGCGGTGCTGCGGGCGCTCGCGGCGCACCCCGGGGCGGTGGTGTCCCGGGGGCAGCTGCTGTCCGCGGTGCCGGGCCTGGAGACCGAGCACGCCCTGGAGATGGTGATCTCCCGGCTGCGCCGGATCCTGCCCGCTCCCCTGGTCGCCACCGTGATCAAGCGCGGCTACCGGCTGGACCCCTGAGCCACGGCCCGGCGGACCGGCCGGACCACCGCGTTCATCGTCCGCTCCAGCGGGCCCCGCCCGAAGGCCCGCTGCCAGGCGAGGGCGAACAGCACGGAGAGCACCAGGCTCGCGATCAGCCAGAGCAGGGGCGCGGTGTGGAAGAGCTCGAAGGACAGGAACACGAGGTGCGCCGTGTACAGGGTGAGGCTCATCGCACCCACGGCCGTCACGGGCAGCAGCCAGGCGCTGTGCCGGCGGGCCAGGAGCAGGCAGGTGCCGACGACGGCCAGGCTGACCCCGAGGCTCCACGCCACGGAGAACGGGGTGTTGACGTCCGGGGTGGTGAGCACGAGCCACCACGGCGTGGTCGTCGGCAGCGTGTCCTCGGGGCCGTAGGTCAGCAGGCTCTCGAGCTGCGCCACGGTGAGGTCCGGGTCGCTGAACAGCAGCTTCGTGTAGACGTCCCCGGCGTAGAGCAGCTGCCGCGAGACCAGCTTCGCGGTCACCGCGAGGACCGTGCCCACCACGACCAGCCGGACCTGGACCTCCCGGCGGCGGAGGTTGAGCCGGCCGATGGCCAGGCCCGCCAGCAGGTAGGCCAGGTACGGCAGGGCGGGATAGGTCCCCGTCAGGAGCAGCTGGCCGAGCACCGCGAGCGGCTCGGTGACCAGGGTGACGAAGGTCGGGTTGTAGGAGGAGAAGCCCGGCAGCGCGTCCCCGGCGAAGTGGAGCAGCAGCGGGCCGGCCACCAGGGCGGCGCCCGCGCCGAGGAACAGGGCCCGCGGCCCGAGCCCCAGGAAGGGCAGGGCGAGCAGGAAGTACGCGGCGAAGTAGATCAGGATGTTGTAGGCCGGGGGCTCCGGCGGCATGAGGTGGCCGATGACCAGCCCCAGGATCAGCAGCAGCAGGGCGCGCACCGCGATGCCGGCCCGGGCGGCCGTCATCTCGCGGCCGCGGAGCGGGCGGCGCCCGCCGGAGGTGAGCGCCAGCCCCGTGCCGGCCAGCAGGGCGAACAGGGCCGGGGAGTCGCCGGGGAACAGGATCCACGTCACCGTGGGCCGGCCCGTGGCGGCGTAGGACACGGGCAGGATGTGCACGCACATGATGGCCACGAGCGCCAGCCCGCGGGCGGCGTCGAGGCCCACCAGGCGCCTCGAGGACCGCGGTGCGGCGCCGCGGGAGGCGGCCGCCGCGGGCCGGTGCTCGGTGGGGCGCTCCCTCATGGATGGTCGTCCTGTTCGTCGGTGCAGGCCCGCGCGGTCGGGCGGCGGGCGCGACCATCTTCGCACCCCGGGGCACCCCGACCAATCGTGACGGGCCGGTGGCGCTGTCCACCCTTGTGCGGGAGCACACGCCGGTGCGGTGGCCTCCGGCGGCACGGGGCGCGCTCAGACCGCGGCGGCGTGCTCCTCGACGAGCCGGCGCACCGTGTCCGTGCAGCCCCCGCAGCCGGTCGAGGCGCGGGTGGCGCAGCTGACCTCCTCGAGGGTGGCGGCGCCCTGCCCCACGGCGTCGGTGATCCGGCCCATCGTGACGCCGGCGCAGTGGCAGACCGTGGACTCGGGCGTCAGCCGGGTCTCCTGCTGCGCCCCGGCGTCCGGGCCGTCGAGGCGCAGCAGGACGCCGGGGTCCTCGGGCACGGGCTCGCCGCGGTCGTGGAGGAGCCCGATCTCGGCGGCGGCGCGGGGCAGGCCGAGCACGATGTAGCCCTCGAGCGTGCGGTCGGGGCGCAGCACGAGCTGGGCGTAGGTCCCGGCCGAGCCGTCCGCCCACTGCACCACGGTCCCGCCGTCCGGGCGGGGCTCCCAGGGCAGGCCCCCGACCGTCCCGGCACAGGCGAGCTCCACCTGGTGGGCCTTGAGCCGCACCGCACCGGCGGGACCGGTGGTGAGAGGGGCGAGCACGGCCGTCCCGCCCTCGGCCACGGCGTCCAGCTCGGCGCGGATCCGGGCGGCCAGCCACTCGGCCTGCCGCCAGCCGGGACCGATCAGACCGGACGGGCCCATGCCGTCCCGGCCGGGGCAGACCCGGCAGGACGGGTCCCTGCACAGGATCTCGGCGCAGTCCCCCACCGCGAAGACCCGCTGCTCCACGTCGGCCTCGAGCTCGTGGTCGACCACGATCCCGCGGGCCGTGCGCAGCCCGGCGCCCTCGGCGAGCTCCGTGCGCGCCGTGACGCCGATCGACAGCAGCAGCAGCTCGCCCGGCAGGGTCCGGCCGTCCTCGAGCACGAGCCCCCGGAAGGACCGGTCCTCGTCGAGGCAGACCTCGCGCGCCTGGGCGCCGGAGACCACCTCCACGCCGGCCTCGGCGAGCGCGCGGCCCAGCAGCGCGCCGCCGGGGGCGTCGAGGGAGCGGGTCAGCACCCACGCCGCGTGGTGGACCACGGTGACCGGGCACCCGGCCTCGCGCGCCGCGAGCGCGGCCTCGAGCCCGAGCACGCCGCCGCCCAGGACCACCACGCGGCCCCGCCGTTCGACGACGGCGCGCACGGCCCGGGCGTCCCGCAGGTCGCGCAGCGCCGTGACCCCGGCGGGCAGGTGCTCGTAGGCGCCGGGGTCCGGGTTGATCCCGCGCAGCACGGGCAGGTTCGGGCGGGCCCCGGTGGCCAGGACCAGGCGGTCGTAGCCGAGCTCCCGGGTCTCCCCCGTCGGCCCGTCGGTGAGCCGCAGGACCCGGCGGGAGCGGTCGATCCGGGTGACCTGCGTGCCGAGCAGCACGTCGATCCCGGAGCGGGCCAGGAGTTCGGGGTCGGCCAGGGCCATCGTGGCGCGCTCGGTGCGGCCCATGGCGTGCTCGCCGATGAGCACCCGGTTGTAGGCGGGGTCGGTCTCCCCGCCGATCACGGTGAGGCGGATCGTGCCCGCGGCGGCGAGGTCGGCGACGTCGTCGACGAAGCGGGCGGCCACGGGGCCGAAGCCGATGACGACGACGTGCTCGCCGGGCCGCATCGGGGTGCCGTGGGCACGGGTGGGGCGGTGCACGGTCATCGGGTCGTCTCCTCGGCGTCGATCGCCCGGACGGTCACGGAGCCGGCCTTGAACTCGGGCATGGCCGAGACCGGGTCCACGGCCGTCGAGGAGACGAGCCGGTTGGCGGTCTGGGTCCCGGCGTAGTGGAAGGGCAGGAACACCGTGTCCGGGCGGATGTCGGTGCTCAGCTCGGCGCGGGCCACGGCCCGGCCGCGGGCGCTGGTCAGCTCCACCGCCGCGCCGTCGCGGATCCCGTGGGCGGCGGCGGTCGCGGGATGGATCTGCATCATCGACTCGGGCCGGGCCGCGTGCAGCGAGGGCACGCGGCGGGTCTGGTTGCCGGACTGGTAGTGCTCCAGCCAGCGGCCGGTGGTCAGCGTGAGGGTCCCCGCCGTGTGCAGAGGCTCCCGCCGGTGCCCGGGCGGGCTCGGGTCCACGGCCCGGCCGGCGGCGCGCGGGCGGACCGGGACGAGCACGGCCCGTCCGTCCGGGTGGCCGAAGCGGTCGAGGAAGACCCGCGGCGTGCCCGCGGACGCCCCGGCGGGGTGCGGCCACCAGCAGGCCTCGCCGGCGTCCAGGGCCGCCCAGCCGATCCCCGAGTAGTCGGCCTTCCCGCCGGCCGAGGCCCGGCGCAGCTCCTCGAAGACCTCCTCCGGGTCGGGGCTGAACGTGCCCGGGGCCTCGAGCCGGCGGGCGAGCTCGGCCATGATCCACAGCTCGTCCCTCGCCCCCGGCGGCGGGTCGAGCGCGCGGCGGCGGCGCAGCACCCGGCCCTCGAGGTTCGTCATGGTGCCCTCCTCCTCGGCCCACTGCAGCACCGGCAGGACGAGGTCGGCGAACTCGGCGGTCTCGGAGAAGAAGAAGTCGCAGACCACCAGGAAGTCCAGGGCCTGCAGCCCGCGGACCACGGCGTCGGTGTCGGGGGCGCCGATCACCACGTTGGAGCCGTTGACCCACAGGCAGCGGACGCCGTGATCGGTGCCGAGGGTGGTCAGCATCTCCGCGGCCGGGATCCCGGCGCCGGGCAGCTCGGCCGGGTCCACGCCCCACACCCCGGCCACGTGCGCGCGGGCGGCGGGGTCCGTGATGCTGCGGTAGCCGGGCAGCTGGTCGGCCTTCTGCCCGTGCTCCCGGCCGCCCTGCCCGTTGCCCTGCCCGGTCAGGGTGCCCCAGCCGGAGCCCTCGCGCCCGGGCAGCCCGAGGAGCAGGGCCAGGTTGATCGCGGCGGTCGCGGTGTCGGTGCCGTCGACGTGCTGCTCCACCCCGCGCCCGGTGATCACGTAGGTCCCCTTCCGCGCCCGGGCCAGCAGGCGGGCGGCCCGGCGGATCCGCTCCGCCGGGACGCCGGTGACCTGCTCGACCCGCTCGGGCCACCACGCGTTGATGCTCGTCGTGAAGGCCTCCGAGCCGGTGGTGCGCCGCTCGAGGTACTCCCGGTCCGCGAGGCCCTCGTGCAGGACCACGTGGGCCAGCCCCAGCAGCAGCACGAGGTCGGAGCCGGGGGTGGGCTGCAGGTGCAGTCCGCCGTCGTCGTCGGTCATCCGGGCCGTGGCGGAACGGCGGGGGTCGACGACGACGAGGCCCCCGTGCTGCCGGGCGTGCTGCAGGTGCTGGACGAACGGGGGCATGGTCTCGGCGGGGTTCGTGCCCAGCAGCAGGACGGTGTGGGCGTCGTCGAGGTCCGTCACCGGGAACGGCAGGCCCCGGTCCAGGCCGAGGGACCGGTTGGCGGCAGCCGCGGCGGAGGACATGCAGAACCGGCCGTTGTAGTCGATCCGCGAGGTCCGCAGGGCCACCCGCGCGAACTTCCCCAGCTGGTAGGCCTTCTCGTTGGTCAGCGACCCGCCGCCGAAGATTCCCACCCCGTCCCGGCCGTGCCGCTCCTGGACGGCCCGGAACTCCGCGGCCATCCGGTCCAGGGCCGCGGCCCAGGACACCTCCTGGAAGACGCCGTCCGCCCCGCGCAGCAGCGGCGCGGTGAGCCGCGCGGGGTCGGCGAGCAGCTCCGCCGACGTCCAGCCCTTCCGGCACATCCCGCCCCGGTTGGTGGGGAACTGCCGGGCGGCGACCTCCGGGTAGCCCTGCGCCGCGGCGGCCGCCGAACCGGTGTCCAGGGTCATGGCGCACTGGAGGGCGCAGTACGGGCAGTGGGTGGCCGTGGTGCTCATGCGGGCGGTTCCTCCTGGTGTCGGCGGGGCGGGGCGGGGCTGCGGGCTCAGATGTGGCTGTCGCCCATCTCGGTGCCCCGGCGGAGATAGCAGCACCAGGTGACCGCGAGCGCCACCACGTAGAAGGCCACGAAGCCGTAGAACGCCGCGCTGTAGGCCCCGGTGGTGCTGTTCGAGAGGTTCAGCGCCTGCGGGATCAGGAAGCCGCCGTACGCGCCGACCGCGCCGATCAGCCCGAGGGCGGCCGAGGCCTTGCGCTCGGTGGAGACCGCCGCGTCCTGCTGCTGCCGCAGCCCCAGCACCCGGTAGATCGAGGGGATCATCCGGTAGGTGGAGCCGTTGCCCATGCCCGCGGCGGTGAACAGCAGCAGGAACAGGCCGAGGAACAGCCAGAAGTTGGCCAGCGGCAGGGTGAGCACCACGGCGAGCGCGAGCAGCGCCATCACCGCGAACACCGCGACCGTCATGGGGGCGCCGCCGAAGCGGTCCGCGAGCCGGCCGCCGTAGGGGCGGGAGACCGAGCCGACCAGGGGGCCGAGGAACGCCAGGGACAGCGCCGCGGCGCCCACGCTGAAGGACGAGAACTCCGGGAAGGTGTCCGCGATCAGCTTGGGGAACACGCTGGAGAAGCCGATGAAGGAGCCGAACGTGCCCACGTAGAGGAAGGACATGATCCAGAAGTGCGGCTCCCGGACCGTGGCCAGGGACCCTGCGACGTCCCCCTTGGCGTGGGAGAGGTTGTGCATGTGCTTCCGGGCGCCCCACGCCGCGAGCAGGATGAACGGCACCCAGATCCACCCGGCGAGCGGGAGGTCCAGGGCCCCGGCCGCGAGGACGGTGACCGCGATCGGGACGAGCAGCTGGGCCACGGCCGTGCCGAGGTTGCCGCCGGCGGCGTTGAGCCCCAGGGCCCACCCCTTCTCCCGCACGGGGTAGAAGTAGGTGATGTTGGCCATCGAGGAGGCGAAGTTGCCGCCGCCGAAGCCGGCCGTGGCCGCCAGGAGCAGCATGACTGCGAACGGCGTCTCCGGGTTGCCGACCGCCAGGGCTAGGCCCACCGTGGGGACCAGCAGCAGCAGGGCCGAGACGATGGTCCAGTTCCGGCCGCCGAACCGGCCCACCATGAACGTGTAGGGGATGCGCAGCGTGGCGCCCACCAGGGACGGGATGGAGATCAGCCAGAAGATCTGGGAGTCGCTGAAGGCGAAGCCCGCCGCCGGCAGGTAGATCACCGTGATGGCCCACAGCTGCCAGACGGCGAAGCCGAGGAACTCCGCGAAGATGGACCACTTCAGGTTGGTGCGCGCGATCGGGCGGCCGGTGGACTCCCAGAAGTCGGGGTCCTCGGGGCGGTAGCCGTCCAGCCAGCGGCCGGGGCGCTCCCGCAGGGCGAGCGGCGGGGGCGCCGGGGTGCCGGTTGCCGTGGTGGCCGGGTCGGGATGCAGTTCTGAGCTCACGGGTGACCTCCTGGGCGAGCGGGGCGGAGCACGGCGACGGCGGCGTGCGGTGCTCCCACGCTACGAACCCCGTGTTTCGGTCCCCGACGGCGGGAGTAACGCCTCGATGCACTTCCACTCACAGCGCCGCAGGACCCCGTGTGAGGTCCCCGGCCCTCTGCCTCCCAGGCCGCGCCGAGTCCCCCCTCGCCGACGCCCTCATGCAGCGAGTCCCCCAGGTGCTCGCAATCCCCCCGGATCGGATGGGGGGATTTGCGAGCACCTGGGGGACTCGACGGTCACGGCCGGGGCAGGGCCGCGGGGCCGGGGCCGCGGCGCCGGGGCCGCGGGTCAGCGGGCGGCGACTCTTCCGGCGATGCGCTTCGAGGTGCGGGCCACCAGCTTCTCGAGCGGGCCCTGGCCCACGGCGCGCTGCCACGCGACGGCCAGGAGGCCGAACACGGCCACCTGCATCCAGAACCAGAACCCCGGGTGCAGCTCATAGACCCCGGTGCCGAGGAACAGCAGGTGCAGGGTGTAGAGCGTGAACGTCATGGACCCGGCGGCCGCCAGCGGCGTGAGCGCCTTGCCGATCAGCCGGGCCAGGAGCAGGAACGCTCCGAGGGCGAACGCGGCCATGCCGAGGCTCAGGAGCAGCGCCACGGGCGTGTTGCTGTGCGGGGCCGGCACCATGAGCCACCACAGGGTGGTGGTCGGCAGGGACGGGTCCGGGCCGAAGACGAGGATCTCGTCGATCTGCTCCTCGGTCAGCCACGGGGTGGCCTCCCAGATCCGGTCGTAGACGCCGAGGGCCAGCAGCGCCCCCATGGACACCGTCCAGGAGAGCAGGGCCAGCGCCGCGCCGGCGCCCACGAGCCACAGCTGCACCCGCCGGCTCGTGAGGTTCATCCGGCCCAGGGCGATCCCCGCGCACAGGTACGCCATGTACGGCAGCGCCGGATAGGTGCCGGTCAGCAGCAGCTGGGAGAGCACGGTGACCGGGTCGGTGACCAGGTTCCACAGGGTGGGGTTGCCGTACACGTGCGCGGGCAGGACGTCCACGGCCCACTGCATCAGGAACGGGGCCAGCGCGGTGAACGCCGCCGCGCTGATCAGCAGGTGCCGGATGCGCAGGCCCAGGAACGGGATGGCGAGCAGGAAGAACATCCCGTAGTAGATGAGGATGTTGTCCACCGGCAGGGCCACGAAGCCCACGAGGAACCCGACGAGGGCGATCACCGCGGCGCGGCCCACCAGTCCCGCCCGGTCCCCGGCCAGCCGCCGGCCCGTGTGCGGGGTGCGGCCCCCGGAGAGGAACGCGAGGCTCACCCCGGCGAGGGTCGCGAAGAGGGCGGCCGAGTGCCCGGCGAACAGGGACCAGCTCAGGGAGGCGCGCTCGTTCTCCGCGTCCCAGAACGGCAGGGTGTGCACGGCGACCATCCCGAGCAGGGCGAAGCCCCGGGCGGCGTCCACGCCGACCAGCCGCCGCCGGGTGCGCCGCCCGGAGGCGCCGGGGACGTTGAGCACCGCGGTGCCCCCGCCGCGCGTGGCGGCCGCGTGCTCAGCGCTCACGGGTGGCACCTCCGGCGGGAAGGGCCTCGGCGTGCAGCGGGCGGATCGGGTTGCCGCCCCAGGTGCTGCCGGCGGGCACGGTCTCCTGGGCCATGACCAGGGAGCCGGGGCCCACCGTGGCGCCGGCCTCCACCGTGCTGCCGGGCAGGACGAAGCTGTTGGGCCCCAGGGTGGAGCCCGCCTCCATCGACACCGGCTGCAGCCGCATGATGCGGTCGTGGAACAGATGGGTCTGGAGCACGGTCCCGCGGTTGACGGACGCGCCGCGGCCCAGGTGCACCAGGTCGAACTCGGGCAGCCACCAGGTCTCGCACCACACGCCGCGCTCGATCTTCGCGCCCATGAGCCGGGCCCAGGCGTTGAACACCGGGGAGCCGACGGCCAGCCGGATCAGGCCGGGCACGGCCAGGGACTCCGCGAAGGTGTCGGCGAGCTCGTTGCGCCACACGAAGGAGCTGAACAGCGGGCGCTCGCCCTCGCGGAAGCGGCCCATGAGGGCCCACTTGACCAGCACGGGGATGAGGGCGGCCACCACGCCGGCGGCGAGCACCACGGGCGTGGCCCACAGCAGCGCCGAGACGATGCCGTCGAGCCCTCCCCCGGCCCGCATGTACACGGTGGTGAGCACGAAGACGATCGCGAGGTCGATCCACGCGGTGACCATGAAGGGCACGGCGCGCAGGAACTCGACGAGCGTGCGGGCCACGACCAGGCGCCGGCGGGGCCGGTAGGTGACGGCCTCGTCCGCGGTGTCGGTGACGCGGCTGATCGGCTCCGGCAGCCGGCCCAGCCAGGAGGTGCCGCGCTCGGCGTCGGCCGGGGCGGAGGAGAGCACGGCGACCAGGGAGTCTTCGGGGACGTCCCGGTCCGGGCCCACGATCGCGGAGTTGCCCACGAAGGAGCGTTCCCCCACGGTCGAGGGGCCCACGTGGATCCAGCCGAAGCCGGTCCGGGCGGAGCTGACCATCGAGTGGTCGGCCATGAAGGAGCCGGACTCGAAGGTGGTGAGGTGCGGCAGGGTCTCCACGGTGGAGATCTCCACCTGGCTGCCCACCCGGGCGCCCAGCAGCCGCAGGAAGAACGGCGTGGCGATGGAGGCGTAGACCGGGTAGGTGGAGACGAGGCTCTTCTGCAGCAGCACGCCCGTGAGCCACACGGCCCAGCCCACGGTGCCGTCGGCGGGGTGGTGGCCGGGACGGATCAGCAGGGCGAGCGCGCGCACGATCAGCACGAGCAGGGCGAGGTAGACGAGGACCGTGAGCACGGCGAAGACGGGCACCCACAGGGCCATGACGGGGAAGACGAGCTCGTAGAGCTCGAGCCCGCGCACCTGGGTGAAGACGATCAGCGCACCGGGGATCACGGCCAGCACGGGCAGGATGCCGACCGTGCCGAGACCCAGGGCGTAGAGCAGCCCGGTGAGGAGCCGGTTGCTGCGGCCGGGGGCCCACTCGAGCCAGGACTCCCCGGCGGGGCCGAGGTCCACGAGCGGGGAGCCGCCCTGCAGGCGGCCGGCGGGGACGGTGCCGGTGACGTGGGAGCCGGGGTCGACCTCCGCGCCGGCCTCGACCACCGCGCCCGGGCTCAGGAGCGTGCGGGTGCCGACCCGGGCGTTCTCGCCCACGGTCACGCCGCCGAGGTGGAAGACGTCGCCCTCGAGCCAGTAGCCGGAGAGGTCGACCTCGTGCTCGATCGCGGCGCCGTCGCCGATGCGGGCCATGCCGCTGACGGGGGGCATCGTGTCGAGGTGGGCGTGGCGGCCCAACCGGTTGCCGAGCAGGCGGAAGAACAGCACCATCACGGGGGCGCCCATGAGGGGCTCGAACTTGTTGAAGATCAGGACCCGCTCGGCCATCCAGACCCGCAGGTGGGTCCAGGAGCCGCGGGCGTGGGCGCCGGGGCGCAGCCGGAAGGTCAGCAGCCGGATGAACAGCGCGGTGAGCACCAGCCGGCCGGGCAGGGCGAAGAGCACGAGCCAGCCGAGAACCAGGGGCAGCAGCGGCGGGTTCGGGACCCAGCCCGCACCGAGCACGTTGAAGAGCAGCCACACGACGATCGAGGCGCCCAGGACGTACCGCAGCCCCGAGACGGCGTAGAGGGCCGTGAGGAAGGGGATCTGCACGAGACCGTTCCAGCGGGGGACGTCCGCCACCCGGCGCTCGCGCGCGGCGTCCTGGGCGACGACGTCGACGGGCGCCAGCGTGGTCAGGTACTGGTGCATCCCGGCGAGCGTGGGGTGCCGGTAGATCTCGGCGATCGCGGCGTCCGGGTGGGTGCGGCGGATCTCGGAGACGAGCTTGGCCACCGCCACGGACGTGCCGCCGAGGACGAAGAAGTCGCTGTCCTCGTCGATGGGCAGGGGGCCGAGCTGGTCCGCCCACAGGGCGGCGAGCCACTCGAGCTCGGCGTCGATCTGCGAGGCCTCCGCGGCGGCGCCGGCGGAGGGCAGCGGCCAGGGCAGGGCCTTGCGGTCCACCTTGCCGGAGGTCTTCAGGGGCAGCTCGTCCATCAGGGTCAGCGCGGGCACCATCTGGCCCGGCAGCCGGTCGGCGAGCAGGCGGCGGGCGTCGGCGAGGTCCACCGAGCCCGGGGCCTCGGCCACGAGGTAGCCCACGAGGACCTGGTTGCCGGCCGGGGTGGTGTGCACGGCGGCGGCGCCGGCCTGCACGCCGGGCAGCCGCGACATCTGCTCGTCGATCTCGCCCATCTCCACGCGCCGGCCGGAGATCTTGACCTGGTCGTCGGCGCGGCCCACGAAGACGATGCCCTCGGGGTCGGCGCGCACGAGGTCCCCGGAGCGGTAGGCCCGCTCCCAGCCCAGGGTGTCCATGGGCGCGAACTTCTCGGCGTCCTTGGCGGGGTCCAGGTAGCGGCCCAGCCCCACGCCGCCGATGATCAGCTCGCCCTCCTCGCCCCACCGGACGGGGTTGCCGGAGGTGTCGACGATCGCCAGCTCCCACCCGGGCAACGGCAGGCCGATTCGCACCGGCGGCTCGCCGGTGAGCACAGCGCCGGTCGCGATGACCGTGGCCTCGGTGGGGCCGTAGGTGTTCCAGACCTCGCGGCCGGGGTGCACCAGGCGGGCGGCGAGCTCGTTGGGGCACGCCTCCCCGCCGAAGATGAGCAGGCGGATGCGGCTCAGCGCCTCGGCCGGCCACATCGACGCGAGCGTCGGCACCGTGGAGACGGCGGTGATGTCCCGCTCGACGAGCCACGGGCCGAGGTCGGTGCCCGAGCGCACCACGGCGCGGGGGGCGGGGACGAGGGCGGCGCCGGAGCGCCAGGCCAGCCACATCTCCTCGCACGAGGCGTCGAAGGCCACGGAGAGCCCCGCCATCACGCGGTCGCCCGGGCCCAGGGGGCGCCGGGGCAGGTAGAGCTCGGCCTCGGCGTCCACGAGGGCGGCGGCCGAGCGGTGGCTGATCGCCACGCCCTTGGGCTTGCCGGTGGACCCGGAGGTGAAGATGATCCAGGCGTCGTCGCCCGTGCCGGGCTGCTGGCAGTCGGCGCCCGCGCGGACGCCGGTGCGGGGCCGGAGGGAGAGGTCCGCGCCGTAGACGGCGCACACCGAGGCCTCCTCCCAGACCGTGTTCGCCCGCTCGTCCGGGTCGTCGAAGTCGACCGGGACGTAGGCGGCGCCGGCGAAGATCGTGCCGAGGACGGCCACGTAGAGGTCCACGGTCCCGGAGGGGACGCGGATGCCCACGCGGTCCCCGCGGCCGATGTCGAGGTCCCACAGGCGCTGGGCCTGGGCCTCGACGCGCTCGAGGAACTCGGCGTAGCTGAGCACGGTGGTCCCGTCGTCGAGGGCCACCGCGTCCGGGTGGCGCGAGACGGTGTCCATGACGATGTCCACGAGGGTGCGCGGGGCCGGCGCGGACGCCACGGGGAAGACGGCGCGGCCCGGGACCTGCGGCATGGGCTGCGTGTGCAGGGCGCGGTCGAGGACCTCGCCGTCCTCCATCGGGTCCTGCTCCGGGTAGCGGTCCTCGAGCAGGTGCCGACCGCCTCCCTGGCGGGTCGAGCCGCTGCGCGTGGTCGGGCGCACTGTCATTGAATCCCCCATCGACTTCACTGCCGCTGCGGATCTGCACAGCGGCCGGTGCCGACAGGAAGGACGGGCCCAGGGACCGGACGGACCGGACGGAAGGCACCCGGGAGCACGCGCGCCGGATCAGCGCGGTGCCGTGAGTGAGTGTTCGGCCGTGATGCCCCCGCATCGGCCTTCCCCCTGAGCCGGCTCCCCTGCCAGCTTTGCTTACTGCACCGTACGGTCGGTGCTATTGCATATGCAAGCCGAACGGGGTGTCGCGGCGCCGTCCCGGAGCCCCCGCCCCGCCCACTGCGCCGCGCCATTCCGCCGATCTCCCACTGACCTGGGACGACGACGAGAGATCAGTCACGTCCGCCGGTCGGGGCCCCTCCCGACGGCTCTGCCGAGGGGTCGGGCGAGAGCTCCGCCGAGCGCTCTGCCGGGGACTCCCCGGCGGTCATCGCGGCGTCGAGCACCCGGGCCTCGGGCAGCTCGAAGTGGTCCACGCCCTCGCGGTAGCGCACGCTGGTCCGCGCCCAGCCGGCGTCCTCGTACCAGGCGTGCCCGGCGGCCGCCGCGGAGAGCGCGTCGAACGGGGCGTAGGGGTCGGTGCCGTCGTCCTCGAGGCCCACGTCCCAGTGCAGGACGAGCTGCTCGAGCTGCTCCTCCGTCGGCTCCGAGGTCCCGGTGGACGGCGCCCCGCCGCCGCCGGAGAGCACCGCGCCGCCACCCTGCAGGAAGTCCGCGCGGTCGGCCAGCAGCTCGTAGCTGATGAACTCGGCGCCGCCGGAGTAGCCGTGCAGCCACGTGCGGGAGCGGTCGAGGTCGTACTCGGCGAAGATCTCCTGCTCGGCGAGGGCCTCGAACCAGTCGGCGTTGCCGTCGAGGTCCTCCCACCAGGTGGGCTCGCCCTGCCGGTCCGGGGTGCGGGGGGCCACGAGCACCGCGTTGTGCGAGCGCGCGACCTCCGCGAGACAGGACACCTTGTGCTCCGGGTGCTCGTACTCGTAGGCCCCGTCCCCGTGCAGGCGGAAGACCACGCCGACCGGCTCGCTCCAGTCGATGCCGTCGGCGAAGACGTGGTAGCTGCTGGTCGTGCCCTCGTGCTCGAAGGTCACGTCGAGCCGGTCCGAGGTCCCCTCCGCCCAGCGCAGTCCGCCGGAGAGCACCGGGCCGGTGCTGAGCGGGCGGGCTCCGCCGCGCGGGGCGATGCTCACGTCCTCGAGGCCGTAGGGGGCGCAGGAGACCTGCTCCTCCGGCCCCGGGGCCGGCGTCCACGCCCACCGGACGGCGAGCGTCGCGGCGACCAGGGCCAGGAGGGCGCCGGTGAGAATGGCCACATCCACGACCCAGCGGGATCCGCGGCGCGGCGCGGCCTCGCCCGGATCCGCATGCGTTTTCACCCGTCCATCCTAGGCGGAAGCACGGCCGGTGGCCTCCCGCCGAATTTCGGTTTCGCAACCGGTCCCCCATAATCGGCCAGGACCGTTCGGGGGGACGGCGCCCCCCACTTCCTCCTTCCGGGTCCGTCCACCGCACCAGAGGAGAAGATTCCGCGTGACCACCACCGCACGCCCTCGGGCCGAGCAGAGCGCTCCTGAGATCCAGGAGCAGCCGCCGGCCCAGGACAGGCTGCGCCGCAGCCTCAAGCCCCGCCACCTGACCATGATCGCGATGGGCGGCGCCATCGGCACCGGCCTGTTCGTGGCCTCGGGCAACACCATCGCCACCGCCGGGCCGGGAGGGGCGCTCCTGGCCTACGTGGTCATCGGCTTCATGGTCTTCCTGCTCATGCAGAGCCTCGGCGAGATGGCCACCTACCTGCCCGTCTCGGGCGCGTTCGAGGAGTACTCGACCCGCTTCGTGAGCCCGTCCTTCGGCTTCGCCATCGGCTGGAACTACTGGTACAACTGGGCGATCACCGTGGCCGCAGAGCTCGTGGCCGCCGCGCTGATCATGCGCTACTGGTTCCCCGACTCGCCCTCCTGGATCTGGTCCGGGTCCTTCCTGGCCATCCTGTTCGCCCTCAACGCGCTCAGCGCCCGGGCCTACGGCGAGAGCGAGTTCTGGTTCTCCCTCGTCAAGGTCGTCACGATCGTGCTCTTCCTGGGGCTCGGCATCCTGATGATCGTCGGCATCCTGGGCGGCGAGTCGCCCGGCTTCGAGAACTGGACCACCGGGGAGGCGCCCTTCGTGGGCGGCGGCCTCGGCATCCTGGCGATCTTCATGGTGGCCGGCTTCTCCTTCCAGGGCACCGAGCTCGTCGGCGTCGCCGCCGGCGAGGCGGAGAACCCCGAGAAGAACGTCCCGCGCGCCATCCGCACCGTGTTCGTGCGCATCCTGCTCTTCTACGTGGGCGCCATCACCGTGATCGGCTTCCTCATCCCCTACACCAGCCCCAACCTGCTCACCAACGGCGTCGAGGACATCTCGATCTCCCCGTTCACCCTCGTCTTCCAGAACGCGGGCGTGCTGGCGGCGGCCTCCGTGATGAACGCGGTGATCCTCACCGCCATCCTCTCGGCCGGCAACTCCGGGCTCTACGCCTCCACCCGCATGCTCTGGGCGCTGGCCGACAGCGGCAAGGCCCCCAGGTTTCTCGCGAAGGTCAACCGCCGCGGCGTGCCCATGAACGCCCTGCTCGCCACGACCGGCGTGGGAGCCGCCTGCTTCCTCACCACCTTCATCGGGGACGGGGACGCCTACGTGTGGCTGGTCAGCGCCTCGGGGCTGGCCGGGTTCATCGTCTGGATGGGCATCGCCTGGAGCCACTACCGGTTCCGCAAGGCGTACACGGCCCAGGGCCACGACCTCGCCGATCTCCCCTACCGGGCACGGTTCTTCCCGCTCGGGCCCCTGGTGGCGCTCGTGCTGTGCGCGGTGGTGATCCTCGGGCAGAACTACCAGGCCTTCATCGGCGACATGGACCTCATGGCCGCCCTGACCGCCTACATCGGCCTGCCGCTGTTCCTGGCCCTGTGGTTGGGCCACAAGCTGGTCACCGGCTCGACGATGGTCCGCTACGAGGACGCCGACCTCACCCGCCCCCGCGTCTGACCCTCGCCCTGCCCCACTCGCCCCGCCGAGCCCCCACACTCCGGGCACCATTTCCGCCGAGTCCCCAGTGCTGTGGCAGTTCCCCAAACTCAATCTGGGGATCTGCGACGGGACTGGGGACTCGGCGCATTCGGGAGTGCAGGCCGAGGCCTCAGGCCACCGAGCGGTAGCGAGCAACGACCACGTCCACCAGTTCGGCGGGGACCTCTCCCTCCGGCACGGCCAGGGGGTCGGTGTCCACGTCCGCGCCGGCCCTCCGGGAGAGGTCCAGGAAGTAGCCGGGCGCCAGGAGGTAGTTGGCGACGACGACGCGCCCCCCGTCCGCCAGGCCGGCCCGGGCGGAGGACACCGCCTCGGCCACGCGCGGGCGGGCGGCGGCCAGGTAGGACACCGCGACGGGCCGGCCCAGTTCCTCGGCCAGCAGGTCCGCCACCGCGGCGCAGTCCACCACCGCGCGGCGGTCGGAGGAACCGGCGGTGGCGAGCACCACGGCGTCGTGCTCCGCCAGCGGGGCCCCGGCGGCCGTGCACGCCTCGTGCACTCGCCGGGCGAGCAGCCGGGCCAGCGCCCGGTCCGGGCCCAGGGCGGCCGAGACCCGGTGGAGGTCGTCGGCGGCGACCGCCTCGGCCACGTCCACGTAGACGTGGTAGCCGGCCGAGAGCAGCAGCGGCACCACCACCGCGGGGCGCCCGGCGTACTGCTCGGTGCGCTCGGCCAGGTCGGGAGTCTGCACGTCCACCCACGTGGGCACCACCTCGACGTCCGGCAGTTCGGCAGCGACGGCGTCCACGAGGCGCTGCACGGCGGTGCGCCCGGACGGGGAGCTGGTGCCGTGGGCGCAGGCGAGCAGGACGGGGGCGTCGGAGGTCGTCATGGCTCCCAGCCTACGAAACAGAGCCCGTAGCGGTCGCCGGCGTCACGCGACGTCACGGGGGCAACCGTGCTGTAACACGCGTGCCGCATCCTGGTAGTGGCGGCCGGCCCGCCATGACCCCCGCTCTCCCCCTGGAGGACCGCATGCTGTTGACCGCCGACCTCACCGGAGTCCCGGTGCTCGTCCTCGGCGCCCCGGACGACGCCCGGCGCGCCCGGCGCCGTTACGAGGCGGCCGGCGCCGCCGTCCGTGCCGTGGCCGAGCCCGCGCTGCTCGGCCCGGCGGACCTCGCGGGCGTC
>NZ_PDDL01000047.1:0-26865 GCF_020833785.1 Kocuria sp. CCUG 69068 | reverse complement strand
TGGCCGGGCACCCCGCCCGCGCCGACCGGCTCGGCGCCCTCTTCCGGGCCTGACCCGGGCCCGCTCAGCGCAGCTCGGCCTCGCGGGACGGCAGGGCGCACAGGCGCTGCCCCGGGCCCTCCGGGGTCAGGCCCAGCCGGCGCAGGCCCGCCCACAGCGTGACCTGGTTGGCGGTCAGCACCGGCTTGCCCAGCTCCTGCTCGAGGGGCGCGATGAGGTCGTAGGTGGGCAGGTTGGTGCAGGCGACGAAAACGGCCCGGGCCTCCTGCCGGTCCGCCCGGCGGACGAGGTCCGCCGTCACGGCGTAGGGGACGTGCCAGATGAGCCGGTCCAGCCCCAGGCCCGCGCAGGCGACGACGTCCCTGCCGTCCTCCGCGAGGAAGTCCTCCAGCCGCTGCGTGAGCCGCTCGACGTAGGGGGTGGCGATCGCGAGGGCGGTCGTGCCCAGGGCGTCGAGCGCCTCGAGCAGCGCCTCGGAGGTGGTGAGGGCCGGGACACCGGTCTCCTCGGCGATCGTCCGGGAGATCCGCCGGGCCCCCCGCCGGCCGTGCACGAAGCTGCCGGACGTGCAGGCGTAGACCACGGCCTCCGGGCCCACGGCCGCCAGGGAGCGGGCCGCCGCCCTGATCTCGGCGTCGTCGCCGATCCGCGCGGCCATGAGCTCGTCCACGACCAGGGGGTGGTACGGCGTGCGCGCCACCGCCAGGGACGTCGTCGCGGGCATCCACCGCCACATCTCGCGGTCGAGGGCCATGTCGTAGGGGTTCACCACGCCGAGCACGCGCTGGACGCCGGGGCCCTCCGGGAGGGGCGTCTGCGGGGCGGCCATGCCTCCATGCTGGCACCGCTCCGGCCGGTCGACAACGGTCGTGACCGGACACGACGAGGGCCCGGGAGCCGTCCTCCGACGTCCCCCGGGCCCTGGCGACCGCCGGGTCAGCGCTGCAGCTGCTCCGCGGCGGTGGGGTCCGAGTCGTTGAGGAACTTCTGGATCCGCTCGGCCTCGTCGAACTCGCCGATGGCCGCGGCGGCCCGGCCCAGGGCCGCGAGCGCCCGCAGGAAGCCGCGGTTGGGCTCGTGGGAGAACGGGACGGGCCCGTGGCCCTTCCACCCGTGGCCGCGCAGGGCGTCGAGGCCGCGGTGGTAGCCCACGCGGGCGAAGGCGTAGCCCTCGAGGACGCGGCCCTCGGCGAGGGCGTCCTCGGCGCACATGGCCCACGCGAGGGAGGCCTTCGGGAAGCGCGCGGCGAGGTCCTCCGCCTCGTCGCCCGCCTCGATGCGCTCGACCAGGCCCGGGTCCTCGGTGAGGTAGGTGGGCTCGGGGCCGCCGAGCAGGTTCTTGCCGGTGAGGCTCATGGGGGACGGGGTCCTTTCGGTGCGCGGGACTGCGGGGGCGTGCGGGACGGGCGCGGGAACGACGGCGGCGCCCCGCTCGGGCAGGACGCCGCCGTCGTGCTCCGCGGCCGCGGAGGGGCGGCTACTTGACGGAGGTCCCGGCGGAGCCGAGGTTCTGGCAGGCCTCGACCACGCGGGCGGCCATGGACTCCTCGGCCAGGGCCCCCCACACGCGCGGGTCGTACTTCTTCTTGTTGCCGACCTCGCCGTCGATCTTCAGGACGCCGTCGTAGTTGGCGAACATGAACCCGGCGATGGGGCGGGTGAAGGCGTACTGGGTGTCGGTGTCCACGTTCATCTTGACCACGCCGTAGGAGACGGCGTCGGCGATCTCCTGCGCGGAGGAGCCGGAGCCGCCGTGGAAGACGAGGTCGAACGGGCGGTCCTGGCCGAGCTTCTTGCCGACCTCCGCCTGGATCTGCTGCAGCAGCTCGGGGCGCAGCTTGACCCCGCCGGGCTTGTACACGCCGTGCACGTTGCCGAAGGTCAGGGCGGTGAGGTAGCGGCCGTTCTCGCCGGCGCCGAGGGCCTCGACCGTGGCGAGACCGTCCTCGACGGTGGAGTACAGCTTCTCGTTGATCTCGTTCTCGACGCCGTCCTCCTCGCCGCCGACCGCGCCGATCTCGACCTCGAGGATGATCTTGGCCTTGTTCGTGCGGGCCAGCAGGTCCTGGGCGATCCTGAGGTTCTCGTCGAGCTCGATGGCGGAGCCGTCCCACATGTGGGACTGGAAGATCGGGTCCTCGCCGCGGGCCACGGCCTTCTCCGACTCCTCCAGCAGCGGCAGCACGAAGCCGTCGAGCTTGTCCTGCGGGCAGTGGTCGGTGTGCAGGGCGATGTTGACGTCGTAGTTCTTGGCGACCTCGCGGGCGAAGGCCGCCATGGCGAGCGAGCCGTTGACCATGTCCTTGACGGAGGCCCCGGACCAGTAGGCGGCGCCGCCGGTGGAGGCCTGGATGATGCCGTCCGAGCCGGCCTCGGCGAAGCCGCGGATGGCCGCGTTGAGGGTCTGGGAGGAGGTGACGTTGATGGCCGGGTAGGCGAAACCCTTCTCCTTGGCCCGGTCGATCATCTCGGCGTAGACATCAGGGGTTGCGATGGGCATGCTGGCTCCTTCGGTTCGGGTGTGGCCTGGCTCCCACTCTAGCCAAAGCCGCGCCGCGGGACGACGGGGGGACGGCGGGTGGACGCGGCGGGTCGCCCGTCAGGCGACCGGCTGGCCGAAGACGTGGCGCCGGACCCAGGCGTGCATCGCCACCGCGGCCGCCGCGGAGGCGTTGATGGAGCGGGTCGAGCCGAACTGGGCGATCGACAGGGTGGCCCCGGCCGCGGCGTGCATCTCGGGGCTCAGCCCCGGCCCCTCCTGGCCGAGCACCAGCACGCAGCGCTCGGGCAGGTCGTAGGTCTCGAGCCGCTGCGAGTCGGGGAAGTTGTCGATCCCGATCACGGGCAGGCCCTCGGCGTCCGCCCAGGCGGCGAACTCCTCGACGCTCGCGTGGTGGCGCAGGTGCTGGTACCGGTCGGTGACCATCGCTCCCCTGCGGTTCCAGCGCCGTCTGCCGACGATGTGCACCTCCCGGGCGAGAAACGCGTTGGCGGTGCGCACCACCGAGCCGATGTTCAGGTCGTGCTGCCAGTTCTCGACCGCCACGTGGAACCCGTGCCGGCGGGTGTCCAGATCGGCCACGATCGCGTCCATCGTCCAGTACCGGTAGGCGTCCACGACGTTGCGCCGGTCCCCGTGCTCGAGCAGCTCCGGGTCCCACTGCTCCCCCTCGGGCCACGGGCCCGCCCAGGGGCCGACGCCCACCGCGGGGGCCGGTCCCGCGGTGCCGTTCCCGTCGACGGGGTCAGTCAAGCCCGAGCTCGTCCTTCGTGAAGGCGTAGAGGCACGGCACGCCCGCCGTCTCCTCGATGCGCTCCTTGGCGCCGGTCCGCCGGTCCACGATGATCGCCACGGCCACCACGTTGGCGCCGGCCCGCTGCAGGGCCTCCACCGCGGTGAGCGCGGACCCGCCGGTCGTGGAGGTGTCCTCCACGACGACGACGTCGCGGCCCTGCACCGGGGGGCCCTCGACCTGGCGGCCCATCCCGTAGCTCTTCTGGGCCTTGCGGACCACGAACGTGTCGACGGCCCGGCCCTGGTCCCCCGCCGTGCGCATGATCGCGTGGCCCACGGGGTCCGCCCCCATGGTCAGCCCGCCCACGGCGGCGCAGGAGATCCCGGCCTCGTCGAGCAGCGCCAGCATCACCTGGCCCACGTAGCGCGACGCCTCGTGGTGGAGGGTCACGCGGCGCAGGTCCACGTAGTAGTCGGCCTCGATGCCGCTGGCGAGCGTGACCCGGCCCCGCACCACGGCGAGGTCGATGATCAGCTGGCGGAGGCGGTCGCGGGCCGTCGCGAGGTCGACGGGCGAGAAGTCGGTGGTCATGGGCCCCAGTCTATGGGGCGGGCTCTCAGCGGGGCGCCATGCGCAGCGCCCCGTCCATCCGGACGGTGGTGCCGTTGAGGTAGTCGTTGTCGAGGAACGCCGCCACGAGCTGGGCGAACTCCCCGGGCCGGCCGAGCCGGCGCGGGAACGGCACACCCGCCGCGAGCGCGGCCCGGAACTCCTCGCCCACCGCCGCGAGCATGGGCGTCTCGATCACGCCGGGGGCGATGGTGTTCACCCGGATGCCGGCGCTCGCGAGGTCCCGGGCCGCGGTGATGCCCAGGCTGTGCACCCCGCCCTTCGACGCCGCGTAGGCGGCCTGCCCCACCTGCCCCTCGAACGCGGCGACGGAGGCCGTGTTGACGACCAGCCCGCGCTGGCCGTCGTCGTCGACGGGGTCGGTGGCGGCGATCCGCTCCGCGGCCAGGGCGAGGACCGTGAAGGTGCCGAGGAGGTTCACGCGCAGCACGGTCTCGAACAGGTCGAGGTCGTGCACCCCCTTCTTCCCCAGCACCCGGGCCGAGGGGCCGATGCCGGCGCAGTTGACCACGGTGCGCAGGGGCCCGGCGCCGGCCGCGGCCGCGACGGCCCCGCGCACCTGCTCCCGGTCGGTGACGTCGGCGGGCACGCGGGTGACGCCGGGGACGTCGGGGGCGTTCTCGAGCGCTGCCGGGAGGTCCACGCCGAAGACCCGCACGCCGCGCCCGGCGAGCATCGCGGCGGTGGCCGCGCCGAGGCCCGAGGCGGCGCCGGTGACGAGGGCGGAGGTGTCGGTGACGTCCATGCGGGGTCCTTTCGGAAGGGGCTGCTCGGGGCGGTGGGGGGCGGACGGTGGTGCGGGGACCCGGCTCAGACGAACGCGGAGACGCCGGTGACGGCGCGGCCCACGATGAGGGCGTTGATCTCGTAGGTGCCCTCGTAGGTGTAGAGGATCTCGACGTCGTTGAAGAGCTTGGCCATCTCGTGGTCGGTGACCACGCCGTTGCCGCCGAGCAGGTTCCGGCCCAGGGCCGCGGACTCGCGGGCCAGGGACGTGGTGGTGGCCTTGGCCAGCGCGGCGTGGGGCATGTCGAAGCCCCCGTCCTCCTGGAGCCGGGCGATCTGGGCCATGAGGCCCAGGGCGGCCGTGGCGTTGCCGAGGATCCGGGCGAGGGGCTCCTGGACGAGCTGGAACTTCGCGAGCGGGCGGCCGAACTGCCGCCGGGTCAGGGCGTAGTCGCGGGCGACGTCGAAGATCGCGAGCTGGACCCCGGCGCTCTGCCAGCCCACCCAGGCGCGGGAGTTGCGCAGCATCACGTTGGCCGCGGCGAAGTCCTGTGCCCCGGGCAGGGCGTTGGTCGCCGGGATCCGGACCTCGTCCAGGACGATGTCGGCGTTCTGCATGATCCGCAGCCCGATCTTGTGCTCGATCTTCGTGGCGGACCAGCCGGGCCGGTCGGTCTCCACGAGGAAGCCCTTGACCTTCCCGTCGGCGGTGTCCCGGGCCCAGACGATCGCGACGTCGGCGATCGTGCCGGCGCCGATCCAGCGCTTGGTCCCGGTGAGCACCCACTCGTCCCCGTCCCGGGTCGCGGTGGTGGCCAGACCGCCGGCGATGTCGGAGCCGTGCTCGGGCTCGGTGAGGGCGAAGGCGCCGAGGGCCCGGAAGCGGCGCAGGTCGGGCAGCCAGCGGTTCTTCTGCTCCTCCGAGCCCAGCGCGGCGATCAGGTCGACGATGAGCTCGTTGTGGATCCCCACGAGGGCGCTCAGCGACACGTCGGCCCGGGCGACCTCGGCGTAGGCCAGGCCCCGGTAGAGCCGGCTCGCCCCGGAGAGCTCGAGCTCGCCGAGCCCGTGGGCGGCCAGCGCCGGGAGCAGGTGGGACGGGAACTCCTCGCGGTTCCAGTAGGGCGTGACCACGGGGCGGACCTGCTCCTGGAGGAAGGTGTGCAGGTCGGCCAGCCGGGCGCGTTCATCCGGGGGGAGCAGGGCGGCGAAGCAGAAGAGGTCGGCGTCCGGGAAGGGGATGCCGGGGTGCTGCTCCACGGACGGGGATTCGCCGCGCAGGACGGGAGTCATGGGTGGTCCTCTCGTCGGCCCGTCACGACGGGGTGGGTCGTGTGAGCCGGGTCATACGAAAACGGTGGTGGTCCCGATCGTACTGCGCGGACCGGGGAGGCGCCGGAGCGTTCCGGCGCGGTGCTCAGCCCGCCGCGACCCGGCCGTGCTCGAGCACCACGACGTGCTCGGCGAGGGCGGCGGCGTCCCCGGGGTCGTGGCTGATGACCAGGGCCGTGCGCCCCGCCAGCACCCGGACCAGCAGCTCGCGGACGAGGGGCCGGGCGGCCGCGTCCAGGGCGGAGAACGGCTCGTCCAGCAGCAGCAGCCGCGGCTCGGCCGCCAGGGCCCGGGCGATCGCCACGCGCTGCGCCTGGCCGCCGGAGAGCTGGGCCGGGCGGCGGTCGGCGAACTGCTCGGCGCCCACCTCGGCGAGCCAGTGCCGGGCGGCGGTCCGCGACCGGGCCCGGCCCGCCCCGCGGCTGCGCGGGCCGAAGGCCACGTTCTCGAGCACGCTCAGGTGCGGGAACAGCAGCGGCTCCTGCGCCATGAGCGCGATGCCGCGCTCGTGCGGGGGCACCCAGCGCCCGCGCCCCGTGGCGTCGAGGTCGAAGAGCACGGTCCCGTCGAGGGTGCACCGGCCGGTGTCCGGCACGAGCAGCCCGGCGAGGACGGCGAAGAGGGTGGACTTCCCCGCGCCGTTGTGGCCGGTCACCGCCACGGTGGCCCCCGGCGGGACGCTCAGCGAGAGGTCCACGTCCCGGGCGGCCAGCCGGGCGGTCACGGACAGCCCCTCCGTCGCCGCCGGCCCGGTCACCGCCGGCCCGCCGTCCGGCGCACGGGGGCGGAGAGCCCCACGACGAGGACCGCCACGACCACGAGCACGAGCGAGAGGGCGACGGCGGCGTCCGGGTCCGTCTCCCGCAGCAGGTAGATCTCCAGGGGCAGGGTCCGGGTGGTCCCCTGCAGGCTGCCGGCGAAGGTCAGGGTGGCGCCGAACTCGCCCAGGCAGCGGGCGAAGGAGAGCACCGCGCCGGAGGCCAGCCCCGGCAGCACCAGCGGGAGGGTGACCCGGCGCAGCACGGTGGTGGGCCGGGCGCCGAGCGTGGCCGCGACCTCCTCGTAGCCCGCCGCCGCGCTGCGCAGCGCGCCCTCGAGGCTGACCACGAGGAACGGCAGCGCCACGAACGTCTGGGCGAGCACCACGGCCACGGTGGTGAAGGCGATGCTGATCCCCGCCAGCTCGAGGTGGCGCCCCACGAGCCCGTGGCGCCCGAAGGTGTGGAGCAGGGCGATCCCGCCGACCACGGGCGGCAGCACGAGCGGCAGCAGCACCAGTGCCCGCAGCAGCCGCGCCCCGGGCAGCCGGGCGCGGGCCAGCACCAGGGCCAGCGGGGTGCCCAGCAGCACGCACAGCGCGGTGGAGACGGTCGCGGTGCGCAGGCTCAGCCACAGCGCGGTGCGGGAGGACTCGGAGGTGATCAGCCCGAGGAAGCCGCCCCCGTCCACCCGGGCGAGCATCCCGAGGACCGGCAGGACCACCACCAGGGCGCCCAGGGCCGCCGGGATCCACACCCAGCCGGGGACGGTGCTGAACCCGCGGGGAAGACGCCGGGTCACGGCGCCCCGAACCCCGCCCCGGCCAGGACCTCCCGGCCGCGGTCGCCGGCGACGAGCTCGGTGAACTGCCGGGCGAGCTCCGGCTCGTCGGAGTCCGCGAGCGCGGCGACGGGGGAACGGGTGACGGCCTGCGCCGCCTGCGGGACCTCGACGACCTCGACCGCGTCCCCGGCCGAGCGTGCGTCCGTGGCGTAGACCAGGCCGGCGTCCGCCTGGCCCGAGACGACCTTGCCGAGCACGTCCGTCACGGAGCCCTCCTCGCTCACCGGGCTCAGCCGCACGCCCGAGGCATCCTGGGCCCGCTCGCCGGCGGCGCCGCACGGCACCTGCGGGGCGCACACCACGACCTGCACGCCCGGCTCCGCCAGGTCCCGGAAGGACGCGACGCCGGCGGGGTTGCCGGCGGGCACGACCACGGTCAGGACGTTGGTCGCGAAGACCTCGGGCTCGCCGTCGACGAGGCCGGCCGCCACGGCCCCGGCCATGCTCCGCTCGTCCGCGGTGGCGAGGACGTCGGCGGGCGCCCCCTCCGTGAGCTGCTGGACCAGGGTGGAGGACCCGGCGAAGCTCAGGGACACCTCGATCCCCGGGTGCTGCGCCTCGAACTGCTCGGCGAGCTCGGTGAAGGTGCCGGTGAGGGAGGCGGCGGCGTGGACGTCGAGAACGGTCGCGGGGTCCCCGCCGGCCCCGCACCCGGTGGCGCCGAGGCCGAGGGCGGCGAGGAGGACGGCCGCGGCGGGGGCCCTGGTGCGCACCGCCGCCTCACGCCCCGGGGGTCTCGACGACGACACTGGTCGACTTGACGACGGCCGTGGCCACGCGGCCGGGCTCCAGGCCCAGGTCCCGGACGGCCTCGGTGCTCATGAGCGAGACCACCCGGTGCGGGCCGCACTGCAGCTCCACCTGGGACATCACGGTGTCCGAGACGACCTCGGTGACCAGTCCCACGAACCGGTTGCGCGCCGAGCTGGCGACGTGCGCGGGGTCCTCGGGCCGGACGGCGCGCTCCTTGAGCAGGCGGGCCAGCTCCAGTCCGTCCACCACGGTCTGGCCGGTCGCGCTCCGGGTGCTGTGCAGCGCGCCCTGGTCGATCCAGCGCCGGACGGTGTCGTCGCTGACGCCGAGGAAGCGGGCGGCCTCGGCGATCCTGAGCTCGGTCATGGCGCCATGCTATCCGCATCTACGGTCATTCGTCCGGCACGGCATCCGCAGGTGCGGATCATCAGGCGTCGGCGACGACCTGGCGGACGGCCTCGCCGTAGCGCTCGAGCTTGGCGTCGCCGACACCGGAGATGCCGCGCAGCTCCCCCAGCGAGCTCGGCCGGGCCTGGGCGATCGCGGCGAGGGTCGCGTCGTTGAAGACGACGTACGCGGGCACGCCCTGCTCCTTGGCCACGGCGGAGCGCCAGGCCCGCAGCTGCTGGAAGAGCTCCTGCTGGGGCTGGTCGAGGACCGGCGGCGCGGCGGCGGTCCTCGGCGTGCGGACGGTCCTGGCCCGCTCCGGCTCGCGCCGCAGGCGCACCTCCCGCTGCCCGCGCAGCACCTCCCCGGCGGCCTCGGTGAGCGCCAGGACGCCGTACTCGCCCTGCACCTGGAGCAGGCCCTGGGCGAGCAGCTGGCGCACCACCCCGCGCCACTCCTGGTCGCTCAGCTCGGTGCCGATGCCGAACGTGGTGAGCTCGGTGTGGCGCATCCGCACCACCCGCTCGGTCTCCCGGCCGAGCAGGATGTCCACCAGGTGCCCGGCGCCGAACTGCTGGCCCCGCTCCCGCTGCAGCCGCACGATCGTGGACATGAGCTTCTGCGCCGGGACCGTGCCGTCGAAGGCCTCGGGCGGGTCCAGGCACGTGTCGCAGTTGCCGCACGGCTCGCTCGCCTCGCCGAAGTAGCGCAGCAGCTGCCGACGGCGGCACTGCACCGTCTCGCACAGCGCGAGCATCGCGTCCAGGTGCAGCGTCTGGGCGCGCTTGCGCTGCCGGTCCCCCTCGCCGTCCTCGATCATCCGGCGCTGCTGGACGACGTCCTGCAGCCCGTAGGCCAGCCACGCCGTCGACGGCAGCCCGTCGCGCCCGGCGCGCCCGGTCTCCTGGTAGTAGCCCTCGACGCTCTTGGGCAGGTCGAGGTGGGCGACGAAGCGCACGTCGGGCTTGTCGATCCCCATGCCGAAGGCGATGGTCGCGACCATGACGACGCCGTCCTCGCGCAGGAAGCGGGTCTGGTGCTGCGACCGCACCTCGGCGGGCAGGCCGGCGTGGTACGGCAGCGCGGTGACGCCCTGGCCGGCCAACCACTCCGCGGTGCGCTCGACCGAGGCGCGGCTGAGGCAGTAGACGATGCCGGCCTCGCCGTCGTGCTCGGTCCGGATGAGCTGGAGCAGCTGCCGGCGGGCGTCCTTCTTGGGCCCGACCCGGTACTGGATGTTGGGCCGGTCGAAGCTGGAGACGAAGACCCGGGCGTCGTCCAGGCGGAGGTTGCGGACGATCTCCTCGCGCGTCTCCGCGGTCGCGGTGGCGGTGAGGGCGATGCGCGGGACCCCGGGCCAGCGGTCGTGGAGGATCGTCAGCCCGAGGTAGTCGGGGCGGAAGTCGTGGCCCCACTGGGCCACGCAGTGCGCCTCGTCGACGGCGAAGAGCGCGATGCGGGCGCGGTCGAGCAGGTCGGCCGCGACCGGGAGGCGCTCGGGAGCGAGGTAGAGCAGGTCGAGCTCGCCGGCCAGGAGTCGACGCTCCACGTCGCGGCGCTCCTCGAGGGTCTGGGTGGAGTTGAGGTACGCGGCGCGCACGCCTACCTGCTCGAGGGCGTCGACCTGGTCGTGCATGAGCGCGATGAGCGGGCTGATGACCACCCCTGTGCCCTCCCGGACGAGCGCCGGGATCTGGTAGCACAGGCTCTTGCCGCCGCCGGTGGGCATGAGCACGAGGGCGTCCTCGCCGCCGGTGACCGCGTCGATGATCTCGGCCTGCTGCCCGCGGAAGGCGTCGTAGCCCCAGACGCGGGTGAGCACCTCGAGGGGCGCGGGGCGCGTCACGGCGTGCGGGGGGCGCGCGGGGCGCGTCCCGGGGGCTGGTGCGGGGCGGGGGTGGGCGGGTGCGGCGTGTGCAGCGGCGCGGTCGCGGGGCGCTCGGCCGTGACGGCCAGGGCCTCGCCGTCGATCCGCAGCGCCACCTCGCCGGCATCCCCGTCCAGGACCCGCACGGTCGTGCCCGAGCGGGTGATCTCCACGCCGAGCCGGCGGCCGTGCCACCGGAGGCGGAAGGCGATCCGGTGCAGGCGCTCCGGGAGCCGGGGGGCCAGGCGCAGCTCGCCCCCGTCCGTGTCCAGTCCCCCGAACCCGCAGACCACGGCCAGCCACGACCCGGCGGCGGAGGCCAGGTGCAGGCCCTGCTCGGCGTCCTGCTGGATGTCCCGCAGGTCCACGAGGGCGGACTCGCGCAGGTGCTCGAGGGCGAGGTCCAGGTGGCCCACGCGGGCGCAGACCACGGCCTGCACGCAGGCCGAGAGGGACGAGTCGCGGACGGTGCGCTGCTCGTAGTAGTCCAGGTCCCGGGCGGTCTGCTCCGGGGTGAACGCCTCGGCGCACCACCACAGGGCGAGGACCAGGTCCGCCTGCTTGACGATCTGGCGGCGGTAGATCTTGGCGTAGTGGAAGTGCTCCTCCACGGGGTAGCCGTCGCGCTTGGCCTCGAAGTCCCACTCGCGGTAGGTCGTGAACCCCTCGTTGGAGGGGTGCACGCCGCGCACGGCGTCGTAGGGGATGTGGATCGCGTCCGCCAGGGCCCGCCACCGCTGGAGCTCGTCCGCCGTCACGGAGAGCCGCCCCACGTGCTCGGGGTGCTCCTCGCACGCGTCGGCGGCCGCCCGGAGGTTGCGCCGGGCCATGAGGTTGGTGAAGACGTTGTCATCCACCACGCCGGTGTACTCGTCCGGCCCGGTCATGCCGAGGAGGTGGATGCCGCCCTCGTGGTCCTCGTGCACCATGGCCGCCCACACGCGCGCCGTCTCCACCAGGACGTCGACCCCGCCGACCTCGGTGAGGTCCTCGCCGGTGGCGTCGGCCCACCAGCGGAAGGCCCGCGCGATGTCGGCGTTGACGTGCATGGCCGCGGTGCTGGCCGGCCAGTACGCCGACGTCTCGTGCCCGTCGATGGTGCGCCACGGGAAGGAGGCGCCGCCCAGGTCCAGGACCTGCGCCCGCTCCCGGGCCCGGTCCAGGGTCGAGGAGCGCCACTGCAGGAGCCGTGCGGCGTCCCGGGGGCGCAGCAGCGCCAGGGCCGGCAGCACGAAGCCCTCGATGTCCCAGAAGGTGTGCCCGCTGTACCCGCCGCCGGTCAGCCCCTTCGCCCCGACCGGGGCGCGGCTGACGCAGGCCGCCGCCTGCAGGAGCTGGAACAGGTCGAAGCGGATCGCCAGCTGCAGCTCGGGGTCGCTGTCGATCTCCACCTCGGCGCTGTCCCAGTACTCGTCCAGCTCCGCCCGCTGGTCGGCGAGCAGCCCGTCCCAGCCGCGCCGCCGCGCCCCGGTCATCGCGGCGAGCACCTGCTCCCGCAGGTCGGCCGAGGGGTCCGCGTCCGAGGACGCGTGGCAGAGGTACTTGACGAACCCCACCCGCTGCCCGGGCCGGAGGTCGGTCACGAGGGTGGTGACCACCTGGTCGTCGTCGCACTGCGTGCTCACGGCGCCGCCGGCCGGCATGTCGACCTCGTGCTCGACCGCCGCGGCCACCCCGATCTCGCTCCCGTGGGTGCGGTGGACCAGGACGCCGCCGGTCTCGTGGCAACGGCTGAGGCGGGCGCGGAACGGCTGCTCCAGGACCGCGGCCACGCGCGGGTCCTCGTTCTCCACCTTGGGCGGGGTGCCGTTGACGACCAGGTCGGAGCGCAGCACCGCCTGGACCGTGCGGTCCAGCGCCTCGACCTCGTAGCGGATCGCCGTGACGGAGCGCTGGGTCAGCGAGACCAGGCGGGTGGACGTCAGGCGCATCCGGGCGCCGCGCGGGGTGACCCACTCCGTCTCGCGGCGCAGCGTGCCCGCGCGCAGGTCGAGCACGCGGTCGTGCTGCTCCGGCGGGGACTCCCGGACGTCCAGCTGCACCCCGTCCACCTGCAGGCGCACGGTGCTCCCGTCGGCCACGCCGATGATGGCCTGCCCGTGCTCCGGGTGCCCGTAGCCGCCCTCGGGGTAGGACAGCGGGTGGTACTCGTAGACCCCGGCCAGGAAGGTCCCGCGGGAGGCGCTGGGCTGCGCCTCGTCCAGCGTGCCCCGGATCCCGACGTACCCGTTGGACAGGGCGAAGACGGACTCCAGGGCGCCGTGCGCGCCGGGGTCGAGGGCGGACTCGCGGACCTGCCAGGCGGAGGCATCGTTCGACGGTTGAGGCATGGCACCACGTTAGCTCCCGCGGCCGGGCGGCACCCGGCCGCGGCGGGGGTTCAGCGGTGCGTGAACCGCGGCTCGCGCTTCTCCGCGAACGCGGCCATGCCCTCCTTCTGGTCCTCGGTGGCGAACAGCGCGTGGAAGAGCCGCCGCTCGAGGTGCACGCCCTGCGCGAGGGTGGTCTCGAACGCGGTGTCCACGGCTTCCTTGGCCGCGAGGACCGAGGGCAGGGACTTCGCCGCGATGGTCCCGGCGACGTCCAGGGCCTCCGCCAGCAGGTCCGCCGCGGGCACCACGCGGGAGACGAGACCCGCCCGCTCCGCCTCCGCGGCGTCGAGGTGCCGGCCGGTGAGGACCATGTCCATGGCCTTGGCCTTGCCCACCGCACGGGCCAGGCGCTGGGAGCCGCCCATCCCGGGGATCACCCCGAGGTTGATCTCGGGCTGCCCGAAGCGGGCCGTGTCCGCGGCGATCAGCAGGTCGCACATCATCGCGAGCTCGCACCCCCCGCCCAGGGCGTAGCCCGAGACCGCGGCGACCACGGGGGTGCGCACCCGGGTGAAGGCGTCCCAGCCCGCGAACCAGTCCGCGAGGTACATCTCCGGGGCGCTGCGCCCCGCCATCTCCTTGATGTCGGCGCCGGCGGCGAAGGCCTTCTCCGAGCCGGTGAGGACGATCGCCCCGATCCCCGGGTCGGTGTCCAGGGCGGTGGACGCGGCGACGACCTCCCGCAGGGTCGCGGCGTCGAGGGCGTTGAGCGCCCGCGGCCGGTTCAGGGTGATGATCCCGACCCTCCCGCGGGTCTCGACCAGGATGTTCTCGTACGTGCTCCCCGAGACGTTCCGTGAGGTGTTCCCGGAGGTGTTCCCAGGGGTGTCCTCGGCGGTGTTCCGGCGGTCGGTCCCGTGCTGCTCGCTCATGCTGCGCTCCTGGTTCGCTCGGTCGGTCGGATCCGGTGCTCCCGGGGGCGGCTCCGGTGCGGGGGCATGGCCCGCATCCTACGCAAGGGCCCCGCCGTTCCGGGACCGTGTTCCCCTTGCCCGCCCGGGCGCGGCCCGCACTAGCATGGGCCCATGCGGACACTGCAGGCAGCAATCATCGAAGAGATGGGCGTGAAGCCCGAGATCGACCCCGAGCAGGAGATCGAGGCGCGCGTCGGCTTCCTCTGCGACTACCTGCGGGCCAGCGGCACGAAGGGCTTCGTGCTCGGCATCAGCGGGGGCCTCGACTCCACGCTGGCCGGCCGGCTCGCCCAGCTGGCGGTCGAGCGGGTGCGCGCCGAGGGCGGCGAGGCGGAGTTCGTGGGCGTGCGCCTGCCCCACCGGAAGCAGCACGACGAGGAGGACGCCCAGGCGGCCCTGCGCTTCGTCGCCGCCGACCGCACCATCACCTACGACATCGCCCCGGCGGTGGACGGCTTCGAGCACGGCTTCGAGGGCGCCACGGACCGGGAGATCTCCGACTTCAACAAGGGCAACATCAAGGCCCGGATGCGGATGATCGCGCAGTACGCGATCGCCGGGGAGCACAACTACCTGGTGATCGGCACCGACCACGGCGCCGAGTCCGTGACCGGGTTCTTCACCAAGTACGGCGACGGCGGGGCGGACGTGCTGCCGCTGTTCGGGCTCGACAAGCGGCAGAACCGGCTCCTCGCGAAGACCCTCGGCGCCGAGGAGCGGCTGTGGGCGAAGGCCCCCACCGCCGACCTGCTCGACGACGCCCCGGGCCAGACCGACGAGGCCGAGCTCGGGCTGTCCTACGACGACATCGACGACTACCTCGAGGGCCGCGAGGTCGCCGACGCCGTGGCCGAGCAGATCGAGCACCGCTGGCGCATCACCCGGCACAAGCGCACGACCCCCGCCACGATCCTCGACGACTGGTGGCGCTCCTGACGCCCGGAGCACCCGCACCACCACGGAGCCGCGCACCCCGATCGGGGTGCGCGGCTCCGTCGTCGTCGGGGCCCCCACGGCTTAGCGAGTCTGAGGTGCTGGGGAGAATGGTTCCATGACGGCGACGGCGCAGCGGCGGACCCGGACCCCGGTGGCCGGGGAGGAGTCTCCGGCGCGGCCGGTGCTCGCCGAGGCGGCCGGGCACGGACCCCGCAGCGTCGCGGCGCACGACACCGCGGGGCAGGACGCTCCGGGGCGTGCCTCCGTGGTGCAGGCCATGAAGGTGCAGGACGCCGTGGCGCAGGTGGCTCAGGGGCGGGACGCTCAGGTGCAGGGTGCTCAGGGGCCTGCCGCCGAGGTGCGGGCTGCCGCGGCGGGTCTGGTGGAGGCCGCGGCGGCGGAGGCGCGGGCGGTGGGCGCGCAAGTGCGCTGCATCCACCGGTTGTGGCTGGCCGGGCAGGCGGCGCGCACGGCGGCCCGGTTCCAGGCGATGGCGCAGGCCGAGGCCGAGATCGCCGCCGGCGGGTTCCTCCGCCCGGACCCGCTGAGCCCGCTGGCCGAGGCGGAGCACCAGCTGCTCGTGGACGTCGCGGCCGAGGTCGGTCCGGCCCTGCGGCTGCCGGCGGGCACGGCCCGGCGGCGGGTGGAGGACGCCGTGCTGCTGGCCGAGATGCTCCCGGAGGTCCTCACCGCCCTGGAGGAGGGCCGGATCGGCTCGCCCCAGGCCGCGGTGCTGGTCGATCAGTGGCGTGAGCTGATCACCCAGGCCCCGACCTGGGCCCCCGGCCGGTGCGACCCGCCGCCGGTGGCGGCCGTCGGCCGGCTGATCGCCGAGCTGCTGGACCGGGCCCCGCACGCCACCGCCGCGCAGCTGCGCGCGACCGCCCGCACCCGGCGGGCCGTGCTCGTGGCCGGCGCCGAGGAACGCGCCCGCCGCGCCGCGCGCAGGGCCCGGGCGGTGTGGGTGGAGCCGGCCGCCGACGGCACGGCCTGGCTGCACGCCCTGCTGGAGGCCCCGGTGGCCCTGGCCGTGCACGACCGGCTCGAGGACCTGGCCCGGCTGCTGGGCCAGGACGTCCCGGACCCCGCACGATCGGGGCGGCCGGGACCGCAGGATCAGGAAGAGTCCGTGCCGCGCTCGGTGTCGGAGCTGCGGGCCGACGTGCTGGCGGACCTGCTGCTGGACGGGGTCCTGCCGGAGAAGCCGGGCTTTCCGCGCGGAGTGCGGGCCCGGGTGAGCGTGCTGGTCCCGGTCTCGGTGCTGACGTGCGCCGGCACGGCCGGGGGCGAGTCGGCCGGGGACGGGGTTCCGGTGCTGTCGGGCTACGGGCCCATCAGCGCGGAGGTGGCCCGTCAGCTGGCCGCCGGGGCCGGGGCGTGGCACCGGGTGCTGACCCACCCCGTGACCGGAGTGGTCCTCGACCACGACCGGACCGTCTACGCCGTGCCCCGGGACCTGCGCCGGCTGGTCGAGCTGCGCGACGGGACCTGTCGCTTCCCCGGGTGCCGGCGCCGGTCCGAGGCCTGCGATCTCGACCACACGGTGGCCTGGGCCCGGGGCGGGCCCACGGCCGAGCACAACCTGGCCGCCCTGTGCCGCCACCACCACCGGGTCAAGCACCGCCACGGCCACCTCGGGGCCTGGTCGGTGCGGCGGATCACCCCCGGCCCGCACGACGGCACCGCCCCGGGCACGGACGGCAGCCCGCCCGGAGGAACGGCCGGGGGCGCGGCCGGGCACGCCGCGGTCCTGGAGTGGACCTCACCGGGCGGGCTCGTGCACCGCACCGCACCCGAGCACACGGCTGCCCGCCCCGAACCCGAGCACACCGCTGCCGGCACCGCACCCGACTGCCGGAGCGCCCCGGCCACCGGCCGGCCGCCCGGCAACCCTCCGCCCGTGGGTCCGGCCGCTGATCCTCCGCCCGGCGGCCTCCGGCTCGACGACCTCCCGCCCGATGACCCCCCGCCGTTCTGAGACCGGCGAGCCCGCGGCCTCCTGGGCCCGGCTCCCCGAGGCCGGTGTCGTGGTGAGGTGGTCCGGACCGGCCGCGCGAGCGCGCCTGTTGCCCACGGCCGGGAACGACCCGCAGCCGTTTCCCCTGAGCATCCCCTCAGGTCACCAGGGCCGGAACCGCGGTGGAACCGCCGGACGATCCGACGAACCGTGCGCGCCACGTCGGAACACCCCCGGCTCGGCCGATCCCACCGCACGGAGAGACCGACTTCAACCGCTTCGGGCTCAGCGGGTGGCCCAGGTGCGCCCCGCGGCGTAGTGGACGGTGACGCCCTTCGAGAAGCGCTGGCGCACCTCGGCGCCGTAGCGGTACTCGTCGGTGACGGGGAAGCCCCAGCCGCGCTCGGAGCCGGCGGCCTTCCAGGCCCGCCCGATGGCCCCGTACTGCTTGACCGCGCGGGAGCCCGTCCCGGGACTCCACAGGAGCATGGTGGAGCGACCGTCGCGGCGGAAGACCTGGTACGCCCCACTGGTGGCCGGGCGCTCGTCCGTGACGGGCAGGCCGAAGTGGTGCTCCCGGCCGGCCGCGACCCACCGGCCGCCGATGGATCCGTAGTTCTTCACGGCCATCGCGCCGTAGCCGGGGGCCCAGTAGACGGTGGTGGTGCGGGTGCCCTTCCGGAACTGCTGGTAGACGCCGCCCTCGATCAGGCCGCCGCGCTCGTTCATGGTGGGCTCCCCGAGCACGGCCGCCCCGCCCAGACGGTGGTACTTGGTGCCGATCGCCCCCCGGACTGCGTAGGACGGCGCCGTCACCGGGGGTGCCGTCACCGGCGGCACGAACCCCTGCGCCGGGCTCGCGACCGTCCCGGGCACGGCCTGCCCGGCCGGATAGGCGTAGTAGTAGATCGTCAGGTAGGTCTCCCACCCGGGACCACCCGAGCCCGACGTGGCGACGTGACTGACCCCGATCCCGAGGTGGGTCAGGTCCCGGGCGAACTGGTCGGTCCCGTTGCGGGGGAAGAAGTCCAGCAGGTAGTGCGCGAGCGCCTCGACCGCCTCGACGCCCTCGAAGGGGCCGGTGAAGACGCCCTTCCCGTAGTACTGGTCCATCCGGATCCCGCCGGCAGGGGCGCCCGCCCAGGGGTCCGGGTTGCGGGACTCCTTGCGGGCCCCGGCCATGGTCTCCGCCCACTGCTGGGCGTTGCGGGACAGCGCGGTGTTGTAGACCAGCGGGGCGCGCCTCGCCTGGCCGCGGTGGTCGTTGACGATCTTGAAGGCCTCGGTGATGTCCTCGACCGTGGTCGGGTGGGCGCCGGCCGACGCCGCCCCGGCCAGGCCGCCGGCGGCCGGGTCCTCCGCGGCCGCCGGCGCCGGAACCCCGGCCGGGGCGGCGTCGGTGCCCGAGCCGCCGTGCAGGCTCAGGGCGGGCGCGCCCGCGGTGGCGGCCGGCTCGGCCGGACCGGACAGCTCGGGCAGATCGACCGGAGGAGTCGGGGCTGCGAGCGCCGCCGGAACTCCGCCGAGGAGGAGGGCGAAGGTGGTGGACACGACGAGCGCGGTCCGTGCGAGGTTCATGGGGGTCTCTCCCTGCTGGGGGCGGCGCCGCCGGGGGCACGGGCCAGCAGGAAATTAGCATGTGCAACCACCCGGTGGAAGGGCGCGCGGGGAAACCCCTGGTCCCCCGGCGCGGCGGCGCTGGCCGCGCCGGGGTGCTCAGCGGACGGAGACCCGGCGGTACAGGCCCCAGCCCAGCAGCGCGAGCAGCACGGGCGCCGCCGCGGCCAGGAGCACGAGTCCCGCCGGGACCCCCGCGGAACCCGCGCCGACGGCCGCGGCGGAGCCCGCTCCGGTCGCGGCGGCCCACACCAGCACGGCCAGGGTCGTCACGACGGTCCCGATGATGGACAGCGTCAGCGCCACGGGGCCGCCCCGGACGTACACCGTGGCGAAGACCGCCCCGACCAGCTGCGCCCCGAGGTAGACCAGGAACGCCACGAGGAGGGCCCACGCCGGGGACCCTCCGGCGAAGACGCGGACGTCGAAAGCGGGCAGGCCCAGGAACCAGCCGCCGGTGGCGCGCTCCAGGAGCAGGAACGCGGTGAGGACGGCCGCGGCCAGCAGGGCGTGGAGCACGAACGTCAGCACCGAGCCCCACCACATCGACCGGCGGGTGGCCCCCAGCGCCAGGGCGAGGGGCGTGCTCGTGCCGATCACCTGGGCGGCGTGGACGAGCAGGGCGATCCCGGGCCACCAGAGCAGGACCTGGTTGTAGCGCAGGCCCTCGGCCACGGCGCCCAGCGGGGCGCCCAGGACCACGTGCAGCACGACCCCGGCGAGCAGACTGAGCAGCCCGGACACCGTGATCACGCCCACGACCATCCAGACCCCGGCGGACCGGTTGACGGTGTTGAGCTTGAGGACAGGGGTGAGTCGTGACATGGCGGAGGTCCTCTCAGGCGTTCTGGAGCTGGTCGGCGGGCACCGGGACGAGCCCGTGGGCGGCCACGGCCGACTGCAGGGAGACGGCGTCGATCTCGATCCCGTGGCGCGCGGCGGCCGCCCGGGCGTCGTCGTCGTGGGGCGCCGCCACGGTCACGGTGCGCAGCGCCCCGATCCGCTGCTCGCGGGAGACCTGCTGCTCGAGGCGCCGCTCGGCCAGGTAGCCGGCGACGTCGGCGGCGGGCCCCGCGACCGTGTGGGCGCTGGCGCGGGCGGTCTCGAGACCGGCGTCCAGCACGAGCCGCCCGCGGTCGAGGAGCAGGACGTGGTCGAGGAGGTTGGCGACCTCGTCGACCAGGTGCGTGGAGATCACCACGGTGCGCGGGTGCCGCGCGAAGTCCTCGAGGAGCCGGTCGTAGAACAGCTCCCGGGCCACCGGGTCCAGCCCGCCGTAGGGCTCGTCCAGCATCGTGAGCTCCGCGCGGGACGCGAGGCCCAGGACGATGCCGAGGGCCGTGTGCTGACCCGTGGAGAGCTTCTTGATCCTGGTCCGCGACGGGAGCCGGAGGTCCTCGGCGAGACCGCGGGCGAGCTCCTCGTCCCAGCCGGGGTAGAACGCCGGCGCGGCGTCGAGGACGTGGCGGACCCGGAACTCCTCGGGGTAGCGCTGCCGGTCCCGCAGCAGCACCGTGCGGGAGAGCGCCTCGGGGTTCTCCCACCCGGGGCGGCCGAACAGCTCGACCCGCCCGCCCCGGTCGGGGCGGACCTGCTGGCCGATCACGGACAGCAGGGTGGTCTTGCCGGAGCCGTTGCGCCCCACGAGTCCGTAGATCCGGTCCGGGGCGAGGTCGAGGTCGACGCCGTCGAGGGCCCGGGTCTCCCGGTAGGTGCGGGAGACGCCGCGCAGGGCGACGACGGGGGCTGGCGTGCCGTTCATGGGGTGGACTCCTGACGGGTCGGTGCGGCGGCCTCGGACCGGCCGAGGGCGGAGCGGACGAGGTCGAGGACGTCCCCCGGCGGGAGCCGGAGGGAGTGCGCCTCGGTGACGAGCGGTGCCACGTAGCGGTCGGCGAACTCCTGCCGCCGCTGCTCGAGGAGCCGTTCCCGGGCGCCGGCGGCGACGAACATGCCGATGCCGCGGCGCTTGTAGAGGATCCCCCGGTCCACGAGCCGGTTGACGCCCTTGCCGGCGGTGGCCGGGTTGATCCGGTAGAAGGCGGCGAACTCGTTGGTGGACGGGACCTGGGTCTCCTCCGGATAGGCGCCCGCGAGGATGTCGGCGCAGATCCGTTCGGCGATCTGCTGGAAGATCGGGCGGTCGTCGGCGATCACGGCCCTCCCCCTCACTGGTTCATTAGTTATGTAACTAACCATGGCACCTGGACCGGTGCTGCGCAAGGGGTGCTGAAAATTCCCGTCCGGGGCAGCCGGTAACGTGGGGCCCATGAGGATCGCCACCTGGAACGTGAACTCCGTCCGCGCCCGCGCCGATCGTGTGGAGGCGTGGCTGCAGCGCTCGGACGTGGACGTCCTGGCCATGCAGGAGACCAAGGCGAAGGACGACAACTTCCCCTGGGAGCTCTTCGAGTACATGGGCTACGACGTCGCCCACTTCGGCCTCAGCCAGTGGAACGGCGTGGCGATCGCCTCCCGGGTGGGCCTCGAGGACGTCGAGCGCACCTTCCCGGACCAGCCGGCCTTCGGCAAGCCCGGCGAGGAGCCCGTGCAGGAGGCCCGGGCGATCGGCGCCACGTGCGCCGGCGTGCGCGTCTGGTCCCTCTATGTCCCCAACGGCCGCGGCCTGGAGGACCCGCACATGCCCTACAAGCTGGAGTGGCTGCGCGTGCTCAAGGACCACGCCAAGCAGTGGGTCGACGAGGACTCCACGGCGCAGGTCGCCCTGGTGGGCGACTGGAACGTGGCCCCGCAGGACGAGGACGTGTGGGACATGCAGTTCTTCCTCGACAACGGCCTGACCCATGTCAGCGCGCCCGAGCGCGCCGCCTTCCGCGCCTTCCTCGAGGAGGCCGGCTACCTGGACGTGGTCCGCCCCCGGCACCCCGGCCCGGGCGTCTACACGTACTGGGACTACAAGGGCCTGCGCTTCCCGAAGAAGGAGGGCATGCGCATCGACTTCCAGCTCTACTCCCCCGCCCTGGCCGGCCGCGTCACCGACGCGTCGATCGACCGCGAGGAGCGCAAGGGCAAGGGCGCCTCGGACCACGCCCCCGTCGTCGTCGAGATCGCCTGAGCCGCCGTGGCCCAGCTGCTGCAGGTCGGCCGGACGTTCCGCTCGGCCACCGGGATCCCCCACCAGTTCGCCCTGCGGGTGTACGTGCCCGCCGAGGAGCTCGACGCCGTGTACGCCCCGCTGGTGCCCCGGGCCCTGTCCCCCGAGGAGGCCGGGGTCAACGAGCTGACCGAGCAGCTCGCCCGCCTGGCCGAGCCGGGCCAGGAGCCCCTGCCCCCGGCCGTGGAGCCGCTGTGGACCCTGCCGTTCTCCGCGGCGCCCCGGGGCCGGGACATGCTCGCGGCGGGGGTCGGGGACTTCCCCGTCTACCACCCCCCGCAGCGGCTGCGGCGCTCGCTGCGGCTCGTGGCGCTCGCCGAGGAGGAGGGCGGCCAGCCCCTGCCCAACCTGCTCATCCCCGAGGACGCCGTCCGGGCCGCGGGCGATCGCGTGAGCCGGGAGCACTTCGTGCCCGTCCACGCGCGCCAGTCGGCGTTCACCGTCCCCATGGCGTGGTTCTCCCTCTTCACCGCCCAGGACCACACCGAGAGCTTCCACCACGGCAACCGCGTGCACCGGTGCGCGGTGCCGGTGGACCTCGCGACCCGTCGCGTGGTGCGCGCCGCGCAGGTGGTGGAGGACGCGGGCGGCGAGGACCTCGAGGACCTCGCCGAGGACCTCACGCACCTGGGCCGGTGGCTCGGGGCGTTCTCCGCCAACTCCCTCGTGGTCCTGCACTACGGCTCGCTCGCTGACCCGTTCCAGCCGGACGAGAGCCCGCAGGACTTCTCGGACGCCGTGGAGCTGCTGGCCGCGCGGGACGCCCACGGCGCCGCCGTGGCGTTCCGCCGGCTCATGCACCGCTGGCTGCGCCTCGCGCACCTGGAGAGCGCCAGCTGACACCGGACCAGGGCCGGGCGGCGTCCTGCGCGGCGCGCCGGATGGCGTGCAACGCACCCAGGGCCATCTCGTCGAAGTGGCCCTGGACGGCGGTGAGGAGGTCACGGACGCTGAGCGGGTGCTCCGTGCTCGGCGCACCAGGGACCGATCCGGGCCCCTCCGGGGTGCGACGAGGATCACGCCCGAGACGCCGCACTTCGCCGGGACGCGCGGGGACTCGACAGTTGCCCATGTCGTAGGGGTACACTCTGGTCCTTCCGTGCAGGGCACCCTCTGCACAGCACCACCCCGTTCCAGGAGGACGCACCACATCATGGCCACCGATTACGACGCCCCGCGCACCCGGCCCGAGGACGAGCCGGCCAACGAGTCCCTGGAGGCGATCCAGGTCCAGCGCAGCGCCACCACCCAGACCGCGGTCATCGACGCCGAGGACTTCGACACCGCCGAGGGCATCGACCTGCCCGGCGCCGACCTCTCCCACGAAGAGCTCACCGTGGCCGTCATCCCGGAACAGGTCGACGAGTTCACCTGCGCCTCCTGCTTCCTGGTCCGGCACCGCTCCCAGCTGGCCCGCCAGTCCGGCGAGACGCGGTACTGCACCGACTGCGAGGGCTGAGCGGACCGCTCCGTCCGGCCCGCGCCCCGGTGCCGCCGCACCCCGTGATAGAACAGGCCGGTGCGCCCGTCCACCCCGCCCCCTGACCGTTCCGCCGTCCCGCCCCGCGTGCCGGGGTGGCTGGTGGTGCTCGCGGTGGCGGTCGTGGCGGTCAATCTCCGCCCCGGGGCCACCTCCGTGGGGCCCGTGCTCGCGGAGGTGCAGCAGGGACTGGGGCTGAGCCCCACGATGGCCGGCGTGCTGACCGCCCTGCCCGGGCTCACGTTCGCCGCGGCGGGGGCGTGCGCGGTCGCGCTCTCGCGCAGGACCGGCATCAGCGGTGCCGTCACCGCCGGCCTGGTCCTGGTCGCCGCCGGGCTGCTGGCCCGGTCGGTCACGGGATCGGTGCCGGTGTTCCTGCTCCTGTCCGTGCTGGGCTTCGCCGGCATGGCCGTCGGCAACATCCTGGTGCCGGCGTTCATCAAGCGCCACGGGGGCCGGCGCACGGCGGCGCTGAACTCCCTCTACACGACCGGCCTGGCCGTCGGCGCCACGCTGCCCCTGCTGGCTGCCGGGCCGCTGGCCGCGAGCGGGCCCGACGGGTGGCGTGCCGCTCTGGGCCTCTGGGGCCTCGTGGCCCTGGCCGCCGTGGTCCCCTGGGTCCTGGTCACCGTCCGCGACCGGCGCGAGCCCGCCACGACCCCCGGCCGCGCCCTGCGTCCCGGCCGCGGCACCTCGATCCTCCGCTCCCGCACCGCCGTGGCGCTGTGCGTCTACTTCGGCATCCAGTCGATGCACGCCTACGTCCAGTTCGGCTGGGTGGCCCAGATCTACCGCGACGGCGGCCTGGGCCAGGCCCAGGCCGGGCTGATGGCCGCCCTCATCGCCGCCATGGGCATCCCGGGAGGGCTCCTCATGCCCGTCCTGGTGGCCCGCTCACCGCGCCTGCGGCGGTGGATCGTGGGCCTGGGCGTCTGCATGGTCGCCGGCTACTCCGGCCTGCTCCTGGCGCCCGCCACCACACCCTGGGCCTGGGCCCTGCTCCTGGGGGTGGGCGGCTTCGCGTTCCCCACCGCCCTGGCGCTGCTCACGGCCCGCTCCCGGGACCCCCGGGTGACCGCGCAGCTGTCCGGGTTCACCCAGCCGGTGGGCTACCTGCTCGCGGCGGCCGGGCCCTTCGCCGTCGGCGCCCTGCACGAGGCCACCGGCAGCTGGACCGCTCCCCTGCTGCTGCTGATGGGCACCGCGGTGCTCCTCGTCGTCGCCGGCGGCGTCGCGGCCGCGCCCCGCTTCGTCGACGACGAGATCGCGGGCCCGGACGGGCCGTAGCGGCCCGGTGCGGCCCGGTGCGGCCCGGTGCGGCCCGGTGCCAGGGGCTATCGTGACCGCATGACTGATCAGGGTGCAGGACGAGTGCTCACCGCCGGACTCGTCGGGTACGGCATGGCCGGGCGGGAATTCCACGGGGACCTGCTGCGGCGGGCCGGCGGGCGGGTCACCGACGTCGTCACCGGCGACCCGGAGCGGGCCGCCCGCGCGGGCGCCGACTGGCACGGGGTGCAGGTGCACCGGGACCTGCCCGGGCTGCTGGAGCGCTCGCGGCCCGACGTGCTGGTCGTCGCCTCGCCCACGGGGCTGCACGTGGAGCACGCGCTGGCCGGCCTGGAGGCCGGGATCCCCGTGGTGGTCGACAAGCCGCTGGCCATGGACCACGAGGGCGCGGTGGCCGTGGTCCGCCGCGCCGAGGAGACCGGGACCCCGCTGACGGTCTTCCACAACCGGCGCTGGGACAGCGAGCAGCTGACCCTGGCCCGGGTGCTCGCCGAGGGGCACCTCGGGGACGTGCACCGGTTCGAGCGCCGCTGGGAGCGGTGGCGCCCGGTGCCCAAGGACCGGTGGCGGGAGAACGCGGTCGGCCGGGGCGGCGGGCTGCTGCTCGACCTCGGTCCGCACCTCGTGGACGCGGCGATCCAGCTGTTCGGGCCGGTGGCCGCGGTGCGGGCCGAGCTGCGCGCGCTGACGACCCCGGCCGAGGACGACGTCTTCCTGGCCCTGGACCACGCCTCGGGCACGATCAGCCACCTGTGGGCCGGGGGCCTCGTGGGGGCGCCGGGGCCCCGGACCCGGGTGCTCGGCTCGGCCGGCGCCTACCTCGTGGCCGGGCACGCCGACAGCCCCGGCCCCTTCGACCTGCTGGACCCCGGGGAGGGCATGACGGGTCTGCTCGTCCGGGGCACCGGGACCGACCCCGTGCCCACCGCCCCCGGCGAGCCCGCCGACTTCTACCGGGCCGTGGCCCGGTGGCTCCTCGGCGACGGCGAGGCCCCCGTGGACCCGTGGGACGCCGTGGCCGTCGCCGCGGTGCTGGACGCGGCCCGGCGCAGCGCCCGCACGGGGGCGCGGGAGATGCCCGCAGCGCCCTGAGCGCGGCGCACCGCGCCGAGGACGCAGCCGAGGACGCGCTCGAGGGGTCGTGCACCCGTGGCCGCGCGGTAGCGCAGGACGCCGGGGACCGCCCCGGCGTCCGCCAGCGGCTCGCCGCGGGCGAAGCCGGCCCACAGCCGCCGGAGGCGCCGGCCGTGGGCCTGGACGTCCTCCCACGGGGCCCCGGCGAGCAGCCCGGTGCCGGCCCATGCGGCCTCGTCGCCGAACAGGAGCGGGAGGTCGACCGTGTGGGCGGATCCGTACGGGCTGCCCGGCGCGCTCCAGGTGAGCAGGTAGGTGTGGGCGCGGCCTCCGGCCCGGGCGTGCCGGGCGGCGAACCGGCGGACGGCCCGGCCGTGGACGGCCGCGGTCACCTGCCCCACGACGGCGCGGCGGAGCACGGGGCCGAGCAGCGGGACGCGGGTGACCCGGTGGAGGAGGGGCAGCGTGGGCAGGTAGAGCCGGGCCTCCTCGGCGGTGTGGCCGATGAGCACGTCGATGTGCGGGGCCACGCGGTCCCAGGCTGCCTCGACGCCCTCCTCGGCGGGCAGGGGGTGGTGGCCGTACTGGGTGCCGAACGGCATCCGGCCCCGGAGCCCGAAGGAGGACGCGCCGGCCTCGACCTCGGCCTGCAGCGCCACCACCTCCGCGGCCGGCGTCCCCGCGGTGACAGCACCGGCCGCGCCCGCCATCGCCGCGGTCATCGCCGCCCGGCCGCGGGCGATGCCCAGCGGAGGGCTCTGCAGGATGGCCCGGCGGAACAGCAGCTCCGCGCCCGGGACGGCCATGAGATGGGCCACGGCGTCGCCCCCGGCGGACTGGCCGAACACGGTCACCCGGTCCGGGTCGCCGCCGAAGGCCGCGATGTTGCGCCGCACCCAGCGCAGGGCCTCTAGCTGGTCGAGCAGACCGAGGTTGGCGGGGCGGCCCCGGCCCGCGCCGAGGTAGCCGAACAGTCCCAGCCGGTAGGTGACGCTCACGACCACGACCCGCTGCTCGGCGACCAGGGGGCGGGGATCCATGATCGGGGCGTCCCCGGCCCCGGTGGTGTAGGAGCCGCCGTGGATCCAGACCATCACCGGCAGCCGTTCCGCCGGCCCCCGCTCGAGGGGCAGGGTCACCGACAGCCGCTGGCAGTGCTCGTCCCGCGGGAGCCCGGCGAGGGTGTCGCCGAGGACCCCGGTGAGGAAGGGTGAGTGCGCCTGGGGGCAGGCCGGGGCCGGGCGGGTGGCGTCGAACGGTTCCTCCCGGTCCGCGACCGGGACGGGCGCGGCGAACCGGTCCGCCGTGGCGTACGGGATCCCGGTCGCCCGGACGACGTCGCCGTCGACCCGGCCGCGCACCGGCCCGCAGGGAGGCGCGAACGCGCGCGTCGGAGTGGTCATGCCCTCTTCTACCACGCGGCCCGCCCGGGACGGGGGCGGGCCGGCTTCCGCGAACGCGGCTGCGCCCGGCGCACCGCGCCCGGGGCGCCCGTCGCCCGCCCTGGGTAGATTGGACCGTCGACCGACAGGAGCCCGCCCATGACCGCACACCCGCAGCGCCCGGCGCCGCTCCGC
>NZ_PDDL01000046.1:0-27103 GCF_020833785.1 Kocuria sp. CCUG 69068 | reverse complement strand
CGACGTGCTCGCCGGCGCCGGGGCCGATCCCGCCGGTCTGTGCCGGCCGGCACCTGCCGGGTCCGTCCCGGGCGGGGCAGCGCCGGGCCTGCCCGGGACGGACGGCGTGGGGACCCACCCCGCACCCCGCGCCGCACCGGATCTCGCCGACGTCGCCGGGCAGACCGACGGGCGCCTGGCCCTGGAGATCGCCGCCGCCGGCGGGCACCACCTGCTCATGGTGGGCCCACCAGGATCCGGCAAGACGATGCTCGCCGAGCGGCTCCCGGGCCTGCTGCCGGACCTCGAGGACGACGCCGCGATGGAGGTGACGGCCGTCCACTCGCTCAACGGGGCCGCCGGGCGGTGCACCGCCCTGATCCGGCGCCCTCCCTTCGAGGCGCCGCACCACACCGCCTCGGCGGCCGCCCTGTTCGGGGGCGGGTCCGGGATCCCGCGCCCCGGTGCCGCCTCCCGGGCGCACCGCGGCGTCCTCTTCCTCGACGAGGCCCCCGAGTTCGACCGCGGGGTCGTCGACGCGCTGCGCCAGCCCCTCGAGAACGGCCGGGTCGTGATCGACCGGTCCACGGCCTCGGCGGTCTATCCGGCCCGCTTCCAGCTGGTCCTCGCGGCGAACCCCTGCCCGTGCGGGCAGGCCGGGGGCCGGGGCGCCGACTGCACGTGCACCCCACGGATGCGCCGCAGCTACTTCGGCAAGCTGAGCGGTCCGCTGCTGGACCGGGTGGACCTGCAGATCGCGGTGCCGAAGGTCTCCTACGGCGAGCTCGCCGCCGGGGCGGGACAGGGGGAGAGCACGGCGGAGGTCGCCGTGCGCGTCGCCCGGGCGCGGGCGGCCCAGGCGGAGCGTCTGCGCGGCCTGGGGCTGCGCACGAACGCCGAGCTCGGGGGCAGCCTCCTGCACGGCGCCCTGCGTCCCCCGCGCCCGGTCACCGCCCCGCTGGAGCGGGCCATGGACCGAGGCTCGCTGACCGCCCGAGGGCACCAGCGGGTGCTCCGGGTCGCCTGGACGCTGGCCGACCTGGAGGGCCGGGGCGTCCCGGTGCTCGACGACGTCGACACCGCGCTGTACTTCCGCTCCCTCGTCCCGGCCTGAGCGCCGCCGCATCCGCCCCGTCCCGCCCGTCCCGCCCCGTCCCGCCCGTCCCGCCCCGTCCGGCCCGGTTGGTCCGGTCCGACCCATTCCGTCTAGTCCGACCCGTCCGCGACAGGAAGGCCCGCCATGCACTCCGCCCCGCCCGGCACACGCTCCGGCCACGACCCGCTGCTGCTGGCCCGCGCCGGGCTGTCCCGGCTCGTGGAGCCGACCGACGCCACCGCCATGCTGCTGCTGGCGGCGCTCGGACCGGTCGCCGCGCTCGAGATCGCCACGGGGACGCGCCCCATCGGCGCCGGGGAGCACCCGGTGTTCGTGCGGGCGGCCGCCGAGGCCGGGTACGGTCCCCGGCAGGTCGACCTCCGGCGCGCCCTGGCCCGCTGGGCGCCCCGGGCGGCGGACCTCGACCCCTCCGCCGACCTGGGGATCGCCGCCCGGGCGGGAGCGTGGTTCGCGATCCCCGAGGACCCCGACTGGCCCGCGGCGCTGGCCGACCTGGGCCTGTTCCAGCCGGTGGGCCTGTGGGGACGCGGCGACCGGCGGCTCCTCGGCTTCCCCGCCGCCCGCTCCGTCGCCGTCGTCGGCTCCCGGGACTGCTCGACCTACGGCCGGCAGGTCGCCCTGGACATCGCCGGCGCCCTGGCCGCCCGCGGCTGGACGGTGGTCTCCGGCGGTGCCCACGGCATCGACCAGGCCGCCCACTCGGCCGCGCTGGCCACCGGCACCGCGCACCCGCCCACGGTGTCGGTCATGGCGTGCGGGATCGACCGCCTCTATCCTCCGGGCAACCACGAACTGCTCCACCGGGTCGAGGCCGCCGGGCTGCTGCTGGCCGAGGCCGCCCCCGGGTGCACGCCCAGCCGCTACCGCTTCCTCCAGCGCAACCGGATCATCGCCGCCCTCTCCGCCGGCACGGTGGTGGTCGAGGCCCGGTGGCGGTCCGGGGCGCAGAACACGGCCCACCACGCGGACGGGCTCAGCCGCCCGGTTGGCGCGGTGCCCGGCAGCGTCCACGCCGGCACCTCCGCCGGCTGCCACCGGCTGGTGCGGGAGGGCACCGCCGTCCTGGTCACGGACGTCGACGAGGTGCTCGAGCTCGTCCAGCCCCTCGGGACGGCGCCGGCGCCCGACCGCCCCGCCCCGGCCTCCGTCGTCGACGGGCTCTCGGACCGGGACCGCGTGCTCCTCGACGCGCTGCCCCTGAGGGGGCGCAGCCGCCCGGACCACCTGTCCCGCGTCGCCGGCCTGTCCGTCCGCGAGGTGCTGGGCGGGCTGCGCCGGCTCGAGGAGCGCGGCCTGGCGGAGGGGGCGGGGGAGGGGTGGCGCCGCCGCTAGAATCGCCGCATGACCTCCGACGCCGCCCCGCTGCCCACGGCCGTGGTCCGGGCCCTGGAGCGGTACACGGACCACCTGGTGCACGAGCTGGCGCGCAGCCCCCGCACCGTGGACGCCTACACGGGCGACCTCCGTGCCCTCTTCACCTGGCTGCACGCCCGGTACGGGGTCGCCGCGCCGGCCGCCGTGGACCTGGAGATGCTCCGGGCCTGGCTGGCCGCCCGGCACGCCGAGGGGGCGGGCCGCTCGTCCATGGCCCGCTGGACGGCGTCGGTCCGCGGTTTCTTCGGCTGGGCCGCCGGCACCGGCCTGGTGGGCGCCGACCCCAGCCTGCGGCTCGTCGCCCCGCGCCGCCGGCGCCACCTCCCGGACGTCGTGCCCGCCGACGGGATGCGCGAGCTGCTGGACGATCTCGCGGCCCGCTCCACCGAGCCCGGGACCGCGGGGGTGGAGGGCGCGCTCGTCGCCCGGGACCGCGCCCTCCTCGAGCTGCTCTACGCCACCGGTGCGCGGGTGGGCGAGCTCACGGGTGCCGACGTCGACGACGTCGACCGCTCCCGCCGCGTCCTCACGGTGATCGGCAAGGGCGACAAGCAGCGCACGGTGCCCTTCGGCCGCCCCGCCGACGACGCGCTGCAGCTCTGGCTGGCCCGCCGGCCCGTGCTGGCCGCGGCGGGCAGCGGGCCGGCGCTGTTCCTCGGGTCCCGGGGCGGCCGGATCGACGCCCGACAGGTCCGGCGCGTCGTGGAGCGGGAGCTCGGCACCGTCCCCGACACCGCCGCCCGGGGTCCGCACGCCCTGCGCCACTCGGCGGCCACGCACCTCGTGGACGGCGGCGCCGACCTGCGCACGGTGCAGGAGCTGCTGGGGCACGCCTCCGTGGCGACCACCCAGATCTACACGCACGTCTCCGTGGACCGCCTGGGAACCGTCTACCGTCAGGCCCACCCCCGGGCCTGACGTGCGCCGGGGCGGAGGATCGCGGAGCAACACGGCGTCCCGGGTTGACGCCCGTGGAATGTTTGCAGTTGAATGAGTGGCGTATTGTACTCGACGTCCCGGACACGGCAACACGCTCGGAGCCGGCCGGAACGACGGGTGCGGCACCCGGGCGACCGGACGCCGCGCGGGCCTCGAATCCCCGCGGCGGGACGCGAGCCCGGACAACAGCATCGTCCGGTCGCGGCACGCTCGCCGCGGCCCGACGGGTGGGACCGCTTCCGTGCAGGGCGTTGGGGAAGACGTACCTACACGACGGAGGAACAGGTCATGTCTGCACCCACCACGCGCGGAGTGCTCTACGTGCACTCGGCTCCGCGAGCGCTGTGCCCGCACATCCAGTGGGCGCTGGAGTCGGTCGCGCGCCAGCGCACGGAGCTCGAGTGGACCCAGCAGAACGCCGAGCCCGGTTCCGTGCGCGCCGAGCTGGAGTGGTCCGGACCCGCGGGGACCGGCGCCCTCCTCGCCTCGGCGCTGCGCACGATGGGCCGCCTCCGGTTCGAGGTCACCGAGAACCCGTGCCGCGGCCACGACGGCGCCCGCTGGTCCTTCACCCCCGACCTCGGGATCTTCCACGCGACCACGGACGCCGCCGGCAACATCATGGTCTCCGAGGACCGGATCCGCTACGCCTACGAGACGGCGGCCGGCAACCCGCTGCTCGTCATCAACGAGCTCTCCCTCGCCCTGGGGGAGGCCTGGGACGAGGAGCTCGAGCCCTTCCGGCACGCTGCGGAGGGCGCCCCGGTGCGCTGGCTGCACCGCGTCGGCTGAGCCCCCGCGGCCCCGCCCCGCCTCCGGGGGCACGGGGCCCGCAGCGCGCCGGAGGGCCGTCCCGCGATCAGCGGGACGGCCCTCTTCCGTGCGTCCGAACGGTCTGCGCCCGGACGAGCTGCGCCCGACGGTGCGGGCGCGGCGGGCGTGCGCTCAGACGGTGCGGAACGCGGCGACCGCGTTGTGGCCGCCGAAGCCGAAGGAGTTGGACACGGCCACGAAGTCCCCGGAGGGAAGGTCGCGGGCGTCGGTGACGACGTCGAGGTCGATCTCCGGGTCCTGGTTCTCCAGGTTGATGGTGCAGGGCGCGGTGCGGTGGTGGACGGCGAGCACGGTGAGCACGGCCTCGACGGCGCCCGAGCCGCCCAGGATGTGGCCCGTCATCGACTTGGTCGCCGAGACGCACATGTCGTCCACCGCCGAGCCGAACGCCCGGCGCAGGGCGCCGGCCTCGGGGGCGTCGCCCTTGGGCGTGGAGGTCGCGTGGGCGTTGACGTGCTTGACGTCGGCCGGACCGAACTCACCGGTCTCCATGGCCTCCGCGAGGGCGCGGGCCGCCCCGCGGCCCTCCTCGTCGGGCGCGGTGATGTGGTAGGCGTCCGAGGTGAGGCCGGCGCCGGCGAGCTCGGCGTAGATCCGTGCGCCGCGGGCGCGGGCGTGCTCCTCCGACTCGAGGACCACGGCACCGGCGCCCTCGCCCATCACGAACCCGTCGCGGGCCGTGTCGTAGGGGCGGGAGGCGCGCTCCGGCTCGTCGTTGCGCTTCGACAGCGCCTGCATGGAGGCGAACGCCGCGATGGTCACGGGGTGGATCGCGGACTCGGCGCCGCCCACCACCACGAGGTCCGCCTTGCCGGAGCGGATGAGGTTCATGCCCTGGTAGAAGGCCTCCGTGCCGGAGGCGCACGCGGAGACGGGCGTGATGGACGCGGCCCGGGCCTTGAGGTCCATGCCGACGGCCGCCGCGTTGCCGTTGGGCATCAGCATGGGGACGGTGAGGGGCATGACGCGCCGGGCGCCGCGCTTCTGGAGGGTGTCGTAGGCGTCCAGCAGGGTCCAGACCCCGCCGATGCCGGTGCCGAAGGCCACGGCGAAGCGGTCCGGGTCGACCTCCTCGGAGGTCTCTGCGTTGTTGCCGGAGAAGCCGGCGTCGGCCCACGCCTCGCGGGCGGCGATGACGGACAGCTGCCCGGAGGGGTCCAGACGCTTGGCCTCGACCCGGGAGAGCACCTCGCTGGCGGGGGTCGAGACGGGCGCGGCGATCCGCACGCCCAGATCGTAGGTGTCCACCCAGTCGTGCTCGATGGCTCTGACACCGGAGACGCCCGTGGTGGCGCTGCGCCACAGCTCGGGGACGGTGCCACCGATCGGGGTGGTGGCACCGAGACCGGTGACGACTACTTTGCGGGTCATGACTGCACTTCCTCGTGTCCTGGGGTGATGCGGCGGGCGGCCCGCCCGGTCGCGGGTCGGTGCGGCGCGGCGGATCCTGCGGTCCGCCGCGCCCCGCACCGACCGGCCGGATCAGGCCTGGGCGTTGTCGATGAAGTTGACGGCGTCCTCGACGGTCTTGAGGTTCTTGACCTCTTCGTCGGGGATGGTCACGTCGAACTTCTCCTCGGCGTTGACCACGATGGTCATCATCGAGATGGAGTCGATGTCGAGGTCCTCGGTGAAGGACTTGTCCAGCTGGACGGCCTCGGTCTCGAGGCCGGTCTCCTCGTTGACGATCTCGGCCAGGCCGGTCAGGATTTCCTCTTTGCTCGCCATGGTGGCTTCCTTTCTCTGCGGCTGCCGGAGCAGCCGGTGGTGACGTGCGCCCCGGGCAGGTGCCGGGTGCATCTGTCCCGGTCGGGCCGTGGGCCCGGACCGGGGGACATCGGGTGTGCGGTTCAACCCTACGACGACTCGCAGGGCCCCGCGGCGGCACCGACACGTGGGCAGGACCCCGGGGGCCCGGTCCGCGTGCCGGCGGCGGTCAGGGGAGGACGACGACCTGCGCCCCGTAGACGAGGCCGGCGCCGAAGCCGATCTGCAGCGCCAGCTTCCCGGACAGCTCCGGGTGCTCGGCGAGCAGGCGGTGCGTGGCGAGGGGCACGGAGGCGGCGGACGTGTTGCCGGAGTCGGCGATGTCCCGGGCGATGACCACGGACTCGGGGAGCTTGAGCGTCTTGGCCATCTGGTCGATGATCCGCATGTTCGCCTGGTGGGGGATGAAGGCGCTCAGGTCCTCGGGCCGCACCCCGGCCACGTCCATGGCCTCCTGCGCGCGCTTGGCGACCTCCCACGAGGCCCAGCGGAAGACCGTCTGCCCGTCCTGGCGCAGGGTCGGCCAGAGGGTGGCGTCCTCGCGCACCGCGCCGGTCTCCGGGTCGAGGAGGTCGGGGGACTGGGCCCGCTCGCGCCCCTGCTCCACCGCCCGGATGTCGGTGAGCGGGTGGGTCATCCGGATGGCGTCCCACTTGGAGCCGTCGGAGCCCCACACGGACGGGCCGATGCCGGGGGTGTCGGAGGGGCCGATGACCACGGCGCCCGCGCCGTCGCCGAGCAGGAAGGAGATGGAGCGCTCGCTGTTGTCGATGACGTCGGAGAGCTTCTCCACGCCGATGACCAGCACGTAGTCGGCCGCGCCCGAGCGGACGAGCGCGTCGGCCTGGGCGACGCCGTAGCAGTACCCGGCGCAGGCCGCCGAGATGTCGAAGGCCGGTGCCGGGGTGGCGCCCAGGCGGTCCGCCAGGGCCGCGGCGGCGGACGGCGTGAGGTAGGGGAAGGAGATCGTGGAGACGATGACCGCCCCGAGCTGCGAGGCCTCGATGCCGGCCGCGGCCAGCGCCTCGCGGGCGGCGTGCTCGGACATGTCGAGGACGCTCACGTCCTCGGCGGCGCGGTGCCGGGTCCTGATGCCGGTGCGCTGCTGGATCCACTCGTCCGAGGACTCGATCCACTGGCAGACGTCGTCGTTGGTCACCACCACGTCCGGGCGGTAGACGCCCAGGCCGAGGATCCGGGAGTGCGCGTTGGTCTGTTGCTGCTTCAGGGTCACCACAGGGGTCGTTGCTCCTTCGTGCGGCCGGGCGGGACGGACGGGCCGGCTGGGCGGGGCGGAACGGCTGCTCCGGCCTCGGGACGGGCGGCGCACGAGGTGCGCGCGCGGACGTCAGTCAAGAATACTCCTGGCCTGCTCCAGCTCCGCCGCGGAGTTCACGGCCAGGGCCGGGACGCCCTTCATGCCCCGCTTGGCCAGGCCGACGAGGGTGCCCGCCGGCGGGAGCTCGACGAGCTGCTCGACGCCGCGCTCCAGGAGCGTCCGCGTGCACAGGTCCCAGCGCACGGGCCGGCAGACCTGGGCCACGAGCGACTCGAGGTTGGCGGCGCCGCCGCTCACGGGCTCGCCGTCGGCGTTGGAGAGCAGCGGGTGCACGGGGTCGGCGGGCGAGAGCCGGGGGACCAGCTCGTGCAGGGGCTCCAGGGCCGGGGCCATGTGCTCGGTGTGGAAGGCGCCGGCCACCTTGAGGGGGATCACCCGGGCGCGGGCCGGCGGGGCCGCGGCGAGGGCGGCCAGCTGCTCGAGGGTGCCGGCGGCCACGGTCTGCCCGCCCCCGTTGGCGTTGGCGGGCGTCAGGCCCGCGGCCTCGATGGCGGCGAGGACCTCGTCCTCCTTGCCGCCGAGCACGGCGCTCATGCCGGTGGGGACGGCGGCGGCCGCCCGGGCCATGGCGTTGGCCCGGGTGCGCACGAAGGCCATGGCGTCGGCCTCGGTGAGGGCGCCGGCCAGGGCGGAGGCGGTGATCTCACCCACCGAGTGCCCCGCGAAGACCAGGTCGTCCCGGCCGGGGCCGATCCGGTCGCCGAGCAGCCGGCCCGCGACGAGGCCGGCGGCCACGATGAGGGGCTGGGCCACCGCGGTGTCCTTGATGGTGTCCTCGTCGGCCTCGGTGCCGTAGTGCACGAGGTCGAGTCCTGCGGCCTCGCCCAGCTCCTCGAGGTGGGCGCGGACGCCGTCGAGGGCGAGCCATTCGGTGAGGAAGCCGGGTTTCTGGGAGCCCTGTCCGGGGCAGACGATCGCGATCACCGCTACAGCTTCGCAAGGATGGGCCCCCGCGCGGTGGCCCGGAGGCCACCAAGCCCGGCGGCGGTGTTTGTAGGGATGCTACAAGACGGGTCCCACGGCGGGGGTGGAGGTGTCGATGGGGGCGCACGAGTCCGCGAGCCGGCCCGCCACGAGGGCGCAGTGCAGCACGAACGCGTCGCGGGGGACCAGGGGGTCCCAGCCGGTGAGGTCGCTGATCCGGCGCAGCCGGTAGCGCACCGTGTTGGCGTGCACGAACAGCTCCCGGGCGGTGGCCTCGAGGGAGTGGCCGACGGAGACGTAGGCGGACAGGGTCTCCACGAGCCCGGTCGCGGAGCGCGTCAGCGGGCGGTAGACCGACTCGACCATCGCCGTGCGCGCGCTCTCGTCCCCGGCCATGGCCCGCTCCGGCCACAGGTCCTCGGAGTGCACCGGGCGGGGCGCCGCGGGCCAGGCCGGCGCCACGGACAGGGCGGCGTGGGCGAGCTGGGCGGCGCGTCCCGCCGCGAAGACCGTGGGGGACTCCGGGCCGTAGGCCACCGGTCCCGGCCCGAACGCGGCGGCGAGCTTCTCGAGGGCGAGGTCCCGGTCGGACAGCCCTCCGAGGATGAGCACGAGCCGGTCGCCCTGGATGGAGACGAGGGAGTCCTGCGCGTGGCGGCCGGCGAGCCTGCGCAGCCGGGCCACGGTGGACGGGCCGGCGCCCTCGGGCGCGGAGCCCGTGAGCACGGTGACCGGGCCCGTCGAGGTCCAGCCCAGGGCCGCGACGCGGGAGCGCAGCGCGTCGGAGTGCTCCCCCCGGAGGATCCCGTCGACCACGAGGGACTCCAGCCGGGCGTCCCACGACCCGCGGTTCTCGGCGGCGCGGGCGTAGACGTCCGCGGCGGCGAAGGCGATCTCCCGCGAGTAGCGCAGCACGGCCTCCCGCAGCGCGGCCTCGTCGTGGTGCTTGGCGAGCTCCGGGACCTTCTCCTCCACGACGTCCACGACGATCCGCAGCAGCTGCAGGGCGTGCTGGAGGGAGATGGAGCGGGTCAGGTCCGTGGGGGCGCCCCGGAAGACCTGGGTGAGCACCCACAGGGGCTCCTCCGGGTCCTCGTACCAGCGCACGAACGAGGAGATGCCCCGCTGGGCCACGAGGCCCAGCTCGGAGCGCTCGTCGGCGCGCAGCTCCTCGAACCAGCCGAGGTCCGTCTCGAGCCGGCGGGTCGCGACCGTGGAGATCGCGCCCAGGTTGGCCTTGAGGTTCTCGAGCGTCCTGGGGTGGGGAGGGGCGACGGGACGGTGCCGGTCGGTGGACCGTCTGCGCGAGGGGCGCAGCCAGCGTGTCGTGGTGTTCCCGTCCTGTCCAGCCATGCCTCCGAGCTTAGAGCACCGGATCGCCGCCCCGGGCCCGGGACGACGACGGCGCCCCGCCCACCCGGACGCGGGTGGGCGGGGCGCCGTGGTGCACCGGAGGGCTCGGCTCAGGCGTCGCCGCCGGCGTTGCCGGAGGTGCCGGCGGTGACGTCCTTGAGCGAGTACTTCTCGATCGCCTCGCCGGGAGCGCGCCAGTCGACCTCGCCGCGCTTGGCGAGCATCTCCAGGGCGCGGACCACCATCGAGTGGGAGTCGATCTTGAAGAACCGGCGGGCGCCGGCGCGGGTGTCCGAGAAGCCGAAGCTGTCGGCGCCCAGGGACGCGAACTCGTTCGGGACGAACTGGCGGATCTTGTCCGGCAGGTCCGCGCTGAAGTCCGAGACGGCCACGACCGGGCCCGTGGCCCCGGCCAGCTGCTGGGCCACGAACGGGGTCCGCGTCCCGTCGCCGGGGTTGAGGAACGCCTCCTTCTCGGCGGCCAGGCCGTCGCGGCGCAGCTCGACCCACGAGGTCACCGACCACACGTCGGCGGAGACGCCCCAGTCCTCGGCGAGCAGCTTCTGCGCCTCGAGCGCCCACGGCACGGCCACGCCGGAGGCGAGCAGCTGCGCCCGGGGCCCCTCGTTCTCGGCGGGCTTGAGCAGGTAGATGCCCTTGAGGATGCCCTCGACGTCGACGTCCTCCGGCTCGGCCGGCTGCTGGTACGGCTCGTTGTAGACCGTCACGTAGTACATGACGTTGTGGTCCTCGTCGCCCGTGCCGTACATGTGCTCGAGGCCGCGCCGGACGATGTGGGCGATCTCGTAGCCGTACGCGGGGTCGTAGTGGATGACCGCCGGGTTGGTCGCGGCCAGCAGCGGCGAGTGGCCGTCGGCGTGCTGGAGGCCCTCGCCGGTGAGCGTGGTGCGCCCGGCGGTGGCCCCGATGATGAACCCGCGGGTCATCTGGTCGGCGGCGGCCCAGAAGGAGTCGCCGGTGCGCTGGAAGCCGAACATCGAGTAGAAGATGTAGACCGGCACCATGGGCTCGCCGTGGGTGGCGTAGGCGGTGCCCGCGGCGGTGAACGCCGCCACGGAGCCGGCCTCGTTGATCCCCGCGTGCAAAATCTGGCCCTGCGGGGACTCCTTGTAGGCCAGCATCAGCTCGCGGTCCACGGAGAGGTAGTTCTGCCCGTTGGGGTTGTAGATCTTCGCCGTGGGGAAGAACGAGTCCATGCCGAAGGTGCGGGCCTCGTCGGGGACGATGGGCACGATCCGGTGGCCGAACTCCTTCTCCCGCAGGAGGTCCTTCAGGATGCGCACGAAGGCCATGGTGGTGGCGGCCATCTGCTTGCCGGAGCCCTTCTTCGCGGACTTGTACGCGGCGTCCGTGGGCAGCGTGATCTCCTGCTGCTCGTGCGGGCGGTCGGGGACGAAGCCGCCGAGCTCCTTGCGGCGCTCCAGCAGGTACTTGACCTCCGGCGAGTCCTTGCCGGGGTGGTAGTAGGGCGCGCCGTAGAGGTCGCTCTCCAGCTCCTCGTCCGAGATGGGGATGCGCAGGTGGTCGCGGAAGGCCTTGAGGTCCTCCAGGGTCAGCTTCTTCATCTGGTGGGTCGCGTTGCGCGCCTCGAAGTGGCTGCCCAGGCCGTAGCCCTTCACGCCCTGCGCCAGGATCACGGTCGGCTGGCCCTCGTGCTCGGTCGCGGCCTTGTAGGCGGCGTAGACCTTGTGGTAGTCGTGGGCGCCGCGCTTGAGCTCCCAGATCTCGTCGTCGGTCATGTCCGCGACGAGCTCCTTGGTGGCCGGGGACTTGCCGAAGAAGTGGTCGCGGATGAACCCGCCGGACTCGGCCTTGTAGGTCTGGAAGTCGCCGTCGAGGGTCTCGTTCATGATCCGGACGAGCTCGCCGTCCTCGTCCTTGGCGAGCAGCTCGTCCCACTCGCGGCCCCACAGCACCTTGACCACGTTCCAGCCGGCGCCGCGGAAGAAGGCCTCGAGCTCCTGGACGATCTTGCCGTTGCCGCGCACCGGCCCGTCCAGGCGCTGCAGGTTGCAGTTGACGACGAACGTGAGGTTGTCGAGCTTGTCGTTGGCGGCCAGCTGCAGCAGACCGCGCGACTCCGGCTCGTCCATCTCGCCGTCGCCCAGGAACGCCCACACGTGCTGCTCGGAGGTGTCCTTGATCCCGCGGTTGTGCAGGTAGCGGTTGAACTGCGCCTGGTAGATGGCGTTCATCGGGCCGATGCCCATGGACACGGTCGGGAACTGCCAGAAGTCGGGCATGGAGCGGGGATGCGGGTAGGAGGGAAGCCCGTTCGGGGCCTTCGTCTTCTCCTGCCGGAACCCGTCCAGCTGCTCCTCGGTGAGCCGGCCCTCGAGATAGGCGCGCGCGTAGTTGCCGGGGGCCGAGTGGCCCTGCCAGAACACCTGGTCGCCGCCGCCGGGGTGCTCCGGGCCGCGGAAGAAGTGGTTGAGGCCCACCTCGTAGAGGGTCGCCACACCGGCGTAGGAGGAGATGTGACCGCCCACGCCGATCTCCGGGCGCTGGGCCCGGTGCACCATCACGGCGGCGTTCCAGCGCAGGAACGCACGGTAGCGCCGCTCGATCTCCTCGTCGCCCGGGAACTCCGGCTCCTGGTCCACCGGGATCGAGTTCACGTAGTCCGTGGTGGTGACCATCGGCACGCCCACGCTCTTCGCACCGGCGTGCTGGAGGAGGGCGCGCATGATGTACTGCGCCCGTTCCGTGCCCTGCGTCTCGATCAGGCCCTCGAAGGACTCGATCCACTCCCGGGTCTCCTCGGTGTCGGAGTCCTTCAGGTTGTTGGTCAAGCCACTGAGGATGTGGTGGTTGCTGGATGAAGGCACGTTCAACCTCTCTTCGTCGAGTTGCCCGACGGATCCCGGGCGGGTGCGCGCGCGAGGGCGCGGCCGGGACGTCCGACAGTCTCAAAAATACCCGTTGCCCGTGCCGTTGTCCGAACGCCACCCGGAACGGGCGGACGTCCGGGAACCGGGCCCGTCGTGCGGATCGCGCCGCCGGGGCCGCCTCGGGCGTACGGGGTGTCTGTGGGGACCATGCTTCCACACCCGGGGCGGGCCGTCACACGGCGTGCCAGCCCACGCGTCACCCCCATGATTCGGAGGCGCTCACCGTGCGGGAGCTTGAAAGAGTCCCTGATCCGGTGTTGTCTGGACGGTGAAGCCGGTATCCGGCCCGCCACCGTGCCCCCGCGGTCCGCCGACGGGCAGGCGGAGCCCAGCACCGGTACGCAGTGCGTGGTCGTCGTTCGTCGGCCCGATCCCAGAAGGAGCAAGAACAGTGAGCGAGGCCAAGACCACCGCGGGTGACGCGGTAGTCCAGCTCGGTTTCAAGGATGGCGACTACATCCAGGAGTTCGGATACGACGAGGACGTCGACCTCGACCTGAGGGACGGCATCGAGGAAGTGATCGGGTCGGACCTGCTGGACGAGGACGACCAGGAGGTCGTCGACGCGGTGCTCCTCTGGTTCCGCGAGGGTGACGGTGATCTCGTCGACACGCTGGTGGACGTCACCACCACCCTGGACGAGGGCGGCGTGGTGTGGGTGCTGACCCCCAAGGCGGGCCGCGACGGCTACGTGCCGCCCGCGGAGGTCCAGGAGGCCGCGCCCACGGCGGGGCTGCACGTGACCACGACCGCCCGCGTCAGCGCGGACTGGGCCGCGACCCGGCTCATGCCCAAGCGCAACGTCTGACCGGGCGTCCCGGACCCCAGCGGAGGAGACCACGCATGCTCGAGATCGGCGCGCCCGCCCCGGACTTCACCCTCAAGAACCAGTTCGGCGAGCCGGTGACCCTGAGCGCCCTCCGCGGCCGCCCCGTGGCGATCGTGTTCTACCCGTTCGCGTTCTCCGGGGTCTGCACCGGCGAGCTGTGCCGGCTCCAGGACAGCCTCTCCGTGTTCGACGACGCCGGGGTGAAGCTGCTCGCGGTGTCCGTGGACTCGAAGTACACGCTGCGGGCGTTCGCGCGGGAGGAGTCCTTCGACTTCGACCTGCTGTCCGACTTCTGGCCCCACGGGGAGGTGGCCCAGCGCTACGGGGTGTTCGACCCGGTGGCCGGTCTGGCGGAGCGGGCCACCTTCGTGTTGGACGCGCAGGGCGTCGTCGTCGACGCCTTCCGGTCGGAGCGCGGCACGCCGCGGGAGCTCGAGGCCTACCGCACCGCCCTCACCAGGCTGCACGGCTGAGCCCGGCCGGCCCGGTCCCTCGCGAGCAGCGATGCCCACCGTCCGCGCCGGCTACGGCGCCCCCGTGCACCCCGACCAGTTCCCGGACCCCGACGCCGCCGGGCTCGAGGCGGGCCTGGCCGGGGCGGCCGCGCTGCTGGGCGGGCGGCGGACCGCCGTCCTGACGGGCGCGGGCATCAGCACGGAGTCCGGGATCCCGGACTACCGCGGCCCCGGCTCCACTCCTCGCACCCCCATGACCTTCGACGAGTTCATGGGCAGCGCGGCCATGCGCAGCCACTACTGGGCGCGCAACCAGTACGGGTGGCGCCACCTGGCGCGGGCCCGGCCCAACGCCGGGCACGCGGCCCTGGCCCGGCTCGAGGAGTCGGGGTCCGTCACGGGCGTGGTCACCCAGAACATCGACCGCCTGCACCAGGCCGCGGGGTCCCTCAACGTCGTGGACCTGCACGGGCGCTACACGCAGGTCGGGTGCATGCGCTGCGCCACCCGCATCCCCCGGGCGGTGCTCTCCGACCTGTTCGACGAGCTCAACCCCGGCTTCTACGACTCGATCTCGTCCCCGGACGACATCGACTTCGCCCCGGACGCGGATGCGGTGGTGCCGCACACGGCCGGGTTCCGGGTGCCGGACTGCCCGGTCTGCGGCGGGGTCCTGAAGCCCGACGTCGTGTTCTTCGGGGAGAACGCGCCCCGGCACCGGGTGCTGCGCGCGCTGCGCATGGTGGACGCCGCCGACGCCCTGCTGGTCGTGGGCTCGTCCCTGACCGTGAACTCGGGGCGCCGCTTCGTCCGGTACGCGGTGCGCGCCGACGTGCCGGTGGTGATCGTCAACCACGGGCGCACCCGGGGGGACGCCGCGGCGCGGCTGAAGGTCGACGCGTCCGCGACCGCCTTCCTGGTGGGGCTCGAGCAGCGACTCGCCCGGCCGTAGGGCGGACATCGAATATGTCGAACGTCACGCCGGGCGCAGCCCGCACCCGGTCGGCACCGGTGCGCCCCGGCGGGTAGCCTGTTCGGGAACCGGGTGCCGGCGGTTGCGAAAACCGCCCACCCGGTTGTCAGGGTCTTTAGCTCAGCTGGTAGAGCGCCACGCTTACACCGTGGATGTCATCGGTTCGATCCCGGTAGGACCCACCACGAGCCGGTCGCGGCGCACGCGGTGGCCGGTGCGGAGCACGACTAGCGGAAGTACACCGATACTCTCTTCTTGTCCTTGAGCAGGGTGCAGACGACCACCATGCTGCCGTTGCGATCTGCCTTCCGGGCCTTCTTCACGTAGGAGGAGGCCGTGCCCCCGCACAGCTGGGCCGCCTTCTCGCTGGCCCGGGCGATCGTCGCCTCGTTGAGCTCCTCCTTGGCGCCCACGACCACGTCGACCTTGCCGTCGGCGGCCGCCGCGGCGGGTGCGAACCCTGCGCCCGCCCACAGCGTGGCGCAGGCCACGGCCCCGATCATCGTCCTCTTCCACGCGTCCATGCCAAGCCCCCCGGATCTCGTGCTCCACCACCAATGTAGGAGCCCCGGCGGGGGGATTGGCGATTGTGACGCAGGTTCTTCCGAGCACTTCTCCGCCGGGCCTCCGGTCCGGACTCCGCCCCGGCCCCCGCCTCGGCGATCGCGCCGTGACCCCGGCGGGCCGCGGCAACAAGTGCGCACCGGACGGAGCGCCCTCCCGGAGTTTGTAGGCTGGGGGCATGGCAGCAGAACAGAAAGCTCAGATCGGGGTCACCGGCCTCGCGGTCATGGGCGCGAACCTCGCCCGCAACTTCGCCCGGCACGGTTACACCGTCGCCCTCCACAACCGCTCCGTCGAGAAGACCGACGCCCTGCTCGACGCCCACGGCGACGAGGGGACGTTCCTCCGCACGGAGACCCTCCAGGAACTCGTGGACGCCCTCGAGACCCCCCGCCGCATCCTCGTGATGGTCAAGGCCGGCGCCCCCGTGGACGCCGTCATCGAGCAGCTCGTGCCGCTGCTCGAGAAGGACGACATCATCATCGACGGCGGCAACTCCTACTTCCAGGACACCCGGCGCCGCGAGCGCGAGCTCGCCGAGAAGGGCCTGGACTTTGTGGGCATCGGCGTCTCGGGCGGTGAGGAGGGCGCCCTGCTCGGGCCCTCCATCATGCCCGGCGGACCCCGCAAGTCCTACGACTCCCTCGGCCCCCTCCTCGAGGACATCGCCGCCAAGGCGGAGGACGGCACGCCGTGCTGCGCCTGGATCGACACGGACGGCGCCGGCCACTTCGTGAAGATGGTGCACAACGGCATCGAGTACGCCGACATGCAGGTCATCGGCGAGGCGCACGAGCTGCTGCGCTCCGTCGCCGGGCTCGAGCCGGCCGAGCAGGCCGACGTCTTCGAGCAGTGGAACCGCACCGAGCTGGCCTCCTACCTCATCGAGATCACCGCGCACGTGCTGCGCCAGGTCGACGCCCGCACGGACCAGCCCCTCATCGACGTGATCGTGGACGCCGCGGGGCAGAAGGGCACCGGCCGCTGGACCGTCCAGGAGGCCCTCGAGCTCGGCTCCCCGGTCACCGCGATCGCCGAGTCCGTCTTCGCCCGGGCCCTGTCCTCCGCCGAGCCGGAGATGCGCCTCGAGGCGCAGCGCGTGCTGCCCGCCGGCATCGGCGGCACCACCGAGGACGTCGTGCACGACCCCGAGTTCGTGGAGGACGTGCGCAAGGCCCTCTACGCCTCGAAGCTGGTCAGCTACGCCCAGGGACTCGACATGCTCACCATGGCCGGCCGGGAGTACGGCTGGGACCTGGACCTCGCGACCATCGCGGGCCTGTGGCGGGAGGGCTGCATCATCCGGGCGGAGCTGCTCGAGGTCATCATGGAGGCGTACAAGGGGGACAAGCAGCCGCTGAACCTGCTCTTCGCCCCGGAGTTCGTCGCCGCCGTCGAGGAGGCCCTGCCGTCCTGGCGTCGCGTCGTGGCCCGGGCCGTGGAGCGCGGCATCCCCGCGCCGGTGTTCGCCACCACGCTGAACTACTACGACTCGCTGCGCCGGCCCCGGCTCAACGCGGCCCTGACGCAGGGGCTGCGCGACTTCTTCGGCGCCCACACCTACCGGCGCACCGACGACGCCGAGGGCACCTACCACACCCTGTGGAGCGGGGACCGCTCCGAGGTCGTCTCCTGACCCGGACCCCGCACGACGCCGGCCGGCCGTCCCCGTCCCGGGGGCGGCCGGCCGGCGTCGCAGCGGGGCAGGGTCAGATCCACATCGCAGGGTCGATGTAGCTGGAGGGGTCCACGAGGGGCTGCTGCTTCTCGGGGGTCCGCGGGCGGACCTTGCCGGGGATCCCGGTCACGATCGAGTCCTCCGGCACGTCCTTGACCACCACGGCGTTGGCGCCCACGGCGGAGTCGGCGCCGATCTCCACGGGGCCCAGGATCTTCGCCCCGGCGCCGATCACCACGCGGTCGCCCACGGTGGGGTGCCGCTTGACCTTCTCCAGGGAGCGCCCGCCCAGGGTCACCCCGTGGTAGATCATCACGTCCTCGCCGATCTCCGCGGTCTCCCCGATGACCACGCCCATGCCGTGGTCGATGAAGAAGCGGCGCCCGATGGTCGCCCCCGGGTGGATCTCGACGCCCGTGAGGAAGCGGCCGAGCTGGGAGACCGTGCGGGCCAGCAGCCGCCGGTCGGGGTGCTGCCACAGCCGGTGGGACAGGCGGTGGACCCAGATGGCGTGCAGACCCGAGTAGTTCAGGGCGATCTCCACCCTGGACCGCGCGGCCGGGTCGTGCGTCCGGGCCGTCTGCAGGTCCTCGGCGAGTCTGCTCCAAAAACTCACGGTCTTCCTCTGTTCTTCCGGGGGCGGGGGTCCTGGCCCGCCGGGACCGGCGGGACGTGCTGGGGCGCGGACGGGAACGATCCGCCCACCACCGGGAGCAACGTCACCGGCAGGCGGCGCTATTCCCGGCGGGGACGGGTCGTGGTCAGCGGCGCGGCTCAGCCCCGGATGTCCTCGTAGAGCAGGGTGGAGATGTAGCGCTCGCCGAAGTCGCACACGATGGCGACGATCAGCTTGTCCCGGTTCTCCTCCTTGGCCGCCTCCTGCAGGGCGGCCCACACGATGGCGCCCGAGGAGATCCCGCCGAGGATGCCCTCCTTGGTGCCCAGTTCGCGGGCGACCCGCACGGAGTCCTCGACCGTCACGTCGTAGACGTCGTCGTAGATCTCGCGGTCCAGGATGTCGGGGATGAAGTTCGCGCCGAGGCCCTGGATCTTGTGCGGACCGGCCTTGCCCTCGGTGAGCAGGGGCGAGTCGGCGGGCTCGACGACGACGAGGCGCACGTCCGGCTTCTGCTCGCGCAGGTAGCGGCCCGCGCCCGTGATGGTGCCTCCGGTGCCCACGCCGGAGATGAACACGTCGACCTGGCCGTCGGTGTCCTCCCAGATCTCCGGGCCCGTGGTCGCGTAGTGGATGGCCGGGTTGGCCTCGTTGGCGAACTGGCTGGCGAGAACCGCGTTGTCGGTCGTGTCGACGATCTCCTGGGCCTTCTCGACGGCGCCGCGCATGCCCTCCGCACCCGGGGTGAGCACGATCTGGGCGCCGTAGGCGCGGAGCATGACCCGGCGCTCCGTGGACATGGTCTCCGGCATGGTCAGGATGACCTTGTAGCCGCGGGCGGCGCCGACCATGGCCAGCGCGATGCCGGTGTTCCCGGAGGTGCCCTCGACGATCGTGCCGCCCGGCTTCAGCTGGCCGGACTTCTCGGCGGCGTCGATGATGGCCACGCCGATGCGGTCCTTGACGGAGTTGGCCGGGTTGTAGAACTCCAGCTTCACGGCGACGTTGCCGGGCAGGCCCTCGTCGAGCCGGTTGAGGTGGACGAGCGGGGTGCGGCCCACGATCTCGGTGACGTCGTTGTAGATCTTCGGCATGTGCGTACCTCGGTTTCTGCGTGGTCGGTTCTCTGTCGGATCTGGGTGCTGCTCGGGTCGTGCTGCGGCCGCCGGCGCTCTGGGGGGCCCGCGGCGGCGCGGTCCTAGCTCAGCCTAGCCAGGCCCCGCAAGCGCTACTACGCGGTAAGCCACGCGGAGTAACGTTTCCGGACCTTCGCCAGCTTGGGGTTGATGATCACCTGGCAGTAGCCGTTCCAGGGCTGCGCGGCGTAGAAGTCCTGGTGCTCGGGCTCCGCCTCCCAGAACGGGCCCAGCGGCTCCAGGGTCGTGACGATCGGCTGGTCCCACGCCGGCTGCGTGCGACGGATCGACTGCTCGAACAGCTCCCGCTGGGCCCCGTCGGCCCAGAACATGGCGGACCGGTACTGGGTGCCCACGTCGTAGCCCTGCCGGTTGAGAGTGGTCGGGTCGTGACCGGTGAAGAACAGGTCCAGGATCACGTCCGCCGGCACCACCGACGGGTCGAAGGTCACGGCGACCGCCTCCGCGTGGCCGGTGGTGCCCGTGCACACCGCGTAGTAGTCGGCGCGTCCGGGGTCGCCGCCGGTGTAGCCGGAGACCACGGAGGTGACGCCCCGGGTGATCCGGTAGACGGCGTCGAGGCACCAGAAGCACCCGCCCGCGAGCACGAACGTCTCGGTCGCGGCGGGGTCCGCCGCGGCGGGGCGGGGATCGGGGGCGGGGCGTGCGTCGTCGTGCGCGGAGAAGGCCATGACCCGTACAACACCGCGCGGCCCGCATCATTCCCGCACCAGCCCCAGGCGCCTCCGCGCCCGCCTCGGCGGCCGGCGCGGAACGGGCTCCTAGACTGGGGCGCATGAGCGAGCAGAGCACGTCCCCGCCCCGGCCCGCCCCCACCCTGTCGGAGGTGCTGCAGACCGTCGAGCGGCTGTGGCCGATGCACCTGCAGGAGCCCTGGGACGCCAGCGGGCTCGTCACCGGCCGCCCCGACCAGCCCGTGCGCCGGATCCTGTTCGCCGTGGACCCCGTGGCCGAGGTCGTCTCCGAGGCCGTGTCCACCGGCGCCGACCTGCTGGTCACCCACCACCCCCTGCTCCTGCGCGGCGTGACGTCCGTGGCCGCCGACGGCTTCAAGGGCGCCGTGGTGCACGAGCTCATCGAGCACCGGTGCGCCCTGCTCGCCTGCCACACCAACGCGGACTCCGCCCCGGACGGCGTCTCGGACGCCGTGGCACGGGCCGCCGGACTCACGACGACGACGCCCCTCGCGCCGCACCCCGCCGATCCGGCCGTGGGCATCGGGCGCGTGGGGGACCTGGCGCGGCCCGTGCGCCTGCGGGAGCTGGCCCGGCGCCTGGCCGACGCCGTGCCGCCCACCGCCCACGGGGTCCGGGTGGCCGGGGACCCCGACGCCCTCGTCCGGCGCGTCGCCGTGTGCGGGGGAGCCGGGGACTCGCTCTTCGACGAGGTGCGGTCCTCCGGGGCCGACGTCTACGTGACCGCGGACCTGCGCCACCACCCGGCGTCCGAGGCGCGCGAGGCCGCACTGGGCCCCGGCGCCGGCGGCACCCCGTACCTCGTGGACCTCTCCCACTTCGCGAGCGAGTGGCTGTGGCTGCCCGTGGGCGCCGCCGCGCTGCGGGAGGCGCTCGCGGCGCGCGGCCACGACGTCCAGGTCGACGTCTCCGAGCGGTGCTCCGACCCGTGGGACTTCCGCCTCGACCACCCCGGCCACGACGGGTCCGACCCCGTTCGCTCCGGCCACGACCGTTCCGCCCCCGACCCCGCCGCACCGACCGCAGGAGGACCCGCATGAGCACCGCCACGCCCGAGCAGCAACGAGCCCTGCTGGAGCTCGAGCGGGTGGACGCCCGGCTGCGCCGGATCGCCGCCCGGATCGCGGAGCTGCAGACCGACCCCGAGGTCGCCGCCGCGCTGCAGCTCCGGGCCCGGGCGATCGCCACCGCCAAGGAGCTCGGATCTGCCGAGCAGGACGTCCGGGACCGGCTGGCCGCCGCCGAGCAGAAGGTCGCCCGCGTCCAGGCCTCGATCGAGAAGGACCGTCGGCGCCTCGAGCAGGGCGGCTCCGCCAAGGACCTCATGGGCCTGCAGCACGAGATCGACACCCGCACCCGGCAGCTGGCCGAGGCGGAGGAGGCGGAGCTGGAGGTCATGCAGGAGCTCGAGGACGCCGTGGCGCACCGCGCCCGCATCACGCCGCGGCTCAAGGAGGCCGACGCGGAGGCCCGGCGCCGGGTCGAGGCCCGGGACGCGGAGGGCCGCGCCCTGACGGCCGAGCGGGACGAGCTGGCCGGCACGCGCCCCGCCGCCGCGGAGGGCGTGGGGCACCCCGGGCTGCTGGCACGGTACGAGAAGATCCGAACCGGGCGCGGCACCGACCGGCCGGCGGCCGCGGAGCTGCGGGGCACCGCGTGCGGGTCCTGCGGCACGGCGCTCAGCCCCACGGACGCCGCGACGTTCCGGGCTGCGGCGCCGGACGAGGTGCTCACGTGCCCCGAGTGCGGGGTTCTGCTCGTCCGCTCCTGAGGTTTCACGGTGCCGCTCGTGCACGGAGTGCGCGGTGCGGGGGAGCGGGGGACAGGCCGGCCTGTAAGCCGGGTTCTGTGCGCACGGCCGGTCGCCCGTGCCGTGCCGGTGACCATCCATCTAGGCCCACCGTTGCCGGTGGGCTCGAGCGGCCTACCCGGGTGCTCGGGCGAGCAGCCCTCGGACGCACCCTGTCTGGCCTTGCTCCGGATGGGGTTTACCGAGCCGCGCCGGTCACCCGGCGCGCTGGTGGTCTCTTACACCACCTTTTCACCCTGACCCGCCGCCCGGACGGACCGGGGACGGGCGGTCTGTTCTCTGTGGCACTTTCCTGCGGGTCTCCCCGAGTGGGCGTTGCCCACCATCCTGCTCTGCGGAGCCCGGACTTTCCTCGCGCCGCGACAGCCGGAGCTGCGCGGCCCGCGGTCACCCGGCCGACCTGTCCGAGGCCCATCCTACCCGCCGGTCTGGGGCGCCCGGACCGGCCCGCGGGGTCACTAGACTGCTGCGAGTGCTGATCCTCCTCCCTCCCTCCGAGACCAAGACCGCCCCCGGCGCCGGCGCCCCCGTGGACCCCGCCGTCCTGTCCTTCCCCGAGCTCACCGCCGCCCGGGAGCAGGTCCTCGCCGAGCTGGCCGCGACGAGCGCCCGAGAGGACGCGCTCGAGGTGCTGGGCGTGGGGGAGCGGCTGCGCGGCGAGGTCGAGCGCAACACCCGGCTGGGCGCCGAGCCGGCCGCACCGGCCCTGAGCGTCTACACCGGGGTGCTCTACGACGCCCTCGACCCGGCCGGGATGACCGGGGCGCAGCGGACCGCCGCGGCGGCCTCCCTCGTCGTCGTCTCGGCGCTGTGGGGCGCGGTGCGCCCCGACGACCGGATCCCGGCCTACCGCCTGTCCATGGGTGCCGAGCTGCCGGGGCTCGGCAGGCTCGCGGCGCACTGGAAGCACCACCTGCCCGCGGTGCTGGAGTCGGCGGCCGGGGACGGGCTCGTCGTGGACTGCCGGTCGGCCGCCTACGCGGCGGCGTGGCGCGGTCCCCGGGCCCGGACGGTGGGGGTGAAGGTGGTGCGGGAGCGGAACGGGAGGCGCCAGGTCGTCTCGCACATGGCCAAGCACACCCGCGGCCTGCTGGCCCGGCACCTCGTCGAGCGCGCCGCCGCCGGCGAACGCCTGGAGACGCCGCTGGACCTGCTCTCGGCGGCGCAGGAGCGCTGGCGGGCCGAGCTGACGGAGCCCACGGCCCGGTCGGCGGGCGAGCTCGTCGTCGTGCTGACGGAGGACTGAGCGGGCGCGCCGGGGCCGGTGCGCGGACGGATCAGTGGCCGAACGGGTCCTCGTCGACGCCGGGGGTCCAGGTGTGGCCGCCGCGGCCCCAGCCCTCGGCCTTGACCGCCTTCCGGGCCTTGCGGGACCACTTGTCGTTGAGCCGGTCCACGTAGAGCTTGCCGTCCAGGTGGTCGTACTCGTGCTGCATGACGCGGGCGAACCACCCGGTGGCCTCGAAGTCGACCGGACGGCCCTCCACGTCGAAGCCGGCGACCCGGACCCAGTCCGCCCGCTTCAGCGGCCAGCTGTAACCAGGCACGGAGAGGCAGCCCTCGGACTCCTCGTCCGGGTCCGGCGCCTCCTGGGAGATCTTCCCCGGCGTCAGCACGGGGTTGACGAGGACGCCGCGCGGCGCCACGTCGTCGTCGTTCTGGAACGTGTAGGTGAAGATCCGCAGCCCCACGCCGATCTGCGGGGCGGCGAGCCCCACGCCGTGGGCGGCGTCCATGGTCTCGTACATGTCCGCCACGAGGGCGCGCAGGTCCTCGTCGAACCGCGCCACCTTGGCGGCGGGGCGGTGGAGGACGGGATCGCCGGTGATCACCACGGGACGGACGGCCATGACGCACTTCCTTCGACTTGCCGGGGCCTGCGCCCCTTCGAACCGGTTCGGGAACGACGAAAGGCCGCCCCGAGTCAACGGGACGGCCTTTCACAGTGGGTGAGCGACGGGGGTTGAACCCGCGACCTCCTGGACCACAACCAGGCGCTCTGCCGAACTGAGCTACGCCCACCATGAACGCCCGCCGGAAGACCGTGCTTCCGCTGGGCAACGCATACGAGTGTACCGCATTCCCGGAGGGCTCCGGACCACGCCGGGACCCCCGCCCGTCCGGGCCGGGGTCCCGGCGCCGGACGGGGGACTCAGGCGCCCGTGCGGGACGCGGCGATCTCCGCGGCGATGCCCTTCGCGGTCTCCGAGTCCGGCCCCGGCTCGGCGGCGAACACGGCGCGGCGGTAGTACCGCAGCTCGTCGATCGAGTCCCGGATGTCGCCCAGGGCCCGGTGGTTGCCGGTCTTCGGCGGGGCCTGGAAGTAGGCGCGCGGGAACCACCGGCGGGAGAGCTCCTTGATGGTGGAGACGTCGATCACGCGGTAGTGCAGGTGCGCCACGAGCTCCGGCATGTCGCGCACCAGGAACGTGCGGTCCGTGCCCACCGAGTTCCCGCCCAGCGGGGCCTTGCCGGGCTCGGGCACCCACTCCTTGATGTAGGCGAGGACCTGCTCCTGCGCCTGCTCCATCGTCAGACCGGAGGGGAGCTCGTCGAGCAGCCTGGAGGAGGTGTGCATGTTCCGCACGAAGTCCCCCATCTGCGCCAGCGCCGCCTCGTCCGGGCGGATCACGACGTCGACGCCCTCCCCGAGGACGTTGAGCTCGTCGTCGGTGACGAGCGCCGCGACCTCGATCAGGGCGTCGTCCTCGATGGACAGCCCCGTCATCTCGCAGTCGATCCACACAATGCGTCCGTTCGAATTAGCCACCCGGACAATCTACCGTGCCGCCCCGACGCCGCCGGTCGCCGCCGGGGCCGGTCGGGGACTCCCCGAGGAGCCGGGGATAGGATCGGGGCGACCACGGGTCCGTGCTGCGCCCAGCCGGGGCGCCCGCAGCCACCGGACGGGCGCATCGGGAGAGCAGTGCAGACCACTTCGACGACGCCGGCGCCGGGCGAGGGACCCGACGGCGTCCGGCCGCCGGCGGATCCCGGGAGCTCGTGGTACGACTCCGACTCCCTCCTGCGGACGGTGCTCATGGGCACGCTCGGGTCGCTCATGCTCCTGGTCGGCTCCCTGGGCGTCGGCTGGCTCGCCTCCGTCTCCCCGCTGCGGCAGGCGCCGGTCATCATCGGCATGCGCTTCACGACCACCGGGGTGATCGTCTCCATCCTCCTGCTCGCCGTGGGCGGGATGCTCCTGATCCGCGAGTGGCTGCGCCTGGGGCAGAAGCTCAACACGTGGGGACCCGGCAGCGGCCGGTGGGTGCTCATCGCCATCGCGGCGTGGGCCGCCCCCATGCTCGTGACGATCCCCCTGTTCAGCCGGGACGTGTACTCCTACATCGGCCAGGGCCGGGTGATGGCCAGCGGGCTGAACCCCTACGAGCACGGCGTCTCCACGATCGACAACTTCTTCCAGCTCGGGGCCGACCAGATGTGGTCGGAGTCCCCGCCGCCCTACGGGCCGCTCTTCCTGTGGCTCGAGCAGTTCGTGGTGGCCGTCACCGGCGCGGACCCGGACGCCGGGGTGCTCTGGTTCCGGGGGATGTGCGTGCTCGCCGTGATCGCCTGCATGTGGCTGATCCCGCGGCTCGCGCGGCTGCACGGCATCAACCCGGCCCGGGCCCTGTGGCTCAGCGTGGCGAACCCCCTGTTCCTCACGAACTTCATCGTCTCCGTGCACAACGACGCCATCATGATCGCCCTCGCCCTCGGCGGCACCTACGCCGCCGCGGTGCACCGCAACTGGAAGGGCGGTCTGCTCGGGACCACGCTCGTCACGCTGTCCGTGGCGATCAAGCCCATCACCCTCGTCTTCCTGCCCTTCATCGGCCTGCTGTGGGCGGGCCGGAACGCGTCGTGGACCCGCCGCTTCGTCATCTGGTTCCTGGTCCTCGTCTACGCGGTCGCCCTGCTCGGGCTGATGGGGCTGCTCAACGGCTTCGGCTTCGGCTGGGTCTCCGCCATGTCCACCCCCGGCTCGGTGTCCATCTGGTACGCCCCGGTGGGTCTCGCCGGCGTGCTCGCCACCACCCTGGCCGCGGCCGTGGGCGCCGACGCGGGCCAGTGGCGGGAGGTGGTCCACACGGTGGGCCAGGCCCTCGCGGTGCCCGTCATCCTCTGGCTGATGTTCGTGGGCCGGGACGAGCGGATCATCCGCCGGCTGACCTGGGCGTTCGCCGCGATCGTGCTGTTCTCCCCGATGATCCAGGCCTGGTACGTGGTGTGGCTCATCCCGCTGTTCGCGGTCACGGGCATCCGCAGCGACTGGCAGGTCGACATCCTGTTCTTCCTCACCGTCTTCTTCATGATCTACGCGGTCTCCGACCAGCTGGACGTCTTCCCGTACCTGGACCTCGACCTCAGTTCCGGCCGGCTGATCGCGGCGGTCGTCGCCCTCTCCTACGGCGTGTACCTGTGGTTCATCGACCCGGCGACCCGGCGGCTCTTCCGCGGCCGCTACCAGCCCCCGGTGCAGAGCGCCGTGATCTGAGGAGCAAGTACGGCCCCCGCGAGTTGATAAACTCGAGCGCGATGCCCGCCCGGGATGCGGTCCCGGGCAGCACGCCCCAGTAGCTCAGTGGATAGAGCAGGAGCCTTCTAATCTCTTGGTCGGGGGTTCGACTCCCTCCTGGGGCACACGAGCGATCCCCGCCGTCCCGGGCCTCACGGTCCGTGGCGACGGGGATTTCGTCGTCTCCGACGCCAGATCCGACGGCAGATCCGACGGCACATCGTGCTGCGGTGCCCGGCGGGATCTCTCCGGTGGCGAGACGCACGGCCCTTGCGGGCAGGGCCGGCGGACCGGATGAGCGTGCCGGCGCCCGTTCGGTGGACCGGTACCTCCGAGCGGAGCGGAGGCGGGGTAGGCTGTGCGGTGGGCACGCAGATCTCGCCGTCTGTGTGTCCGCGGCTCGCTCGGTCTTACTGGACCGGGCGAGCCATCTTTCGTCGGTGGCGGCGCCGGCAGGTGCTGAGCGGCGTCCCGGCAGGCGCCCGGAGCCGGAGCACTTTCCCGCCACACCCCGGACGACCGGCCCGCCTGCGGCCCTCGGCGGGCACGGCCCGGCCGTCCCCCTCCCAGGCAGTCCTGCCGGTGCCTCTCCCCGAGCTACAACCCGCTCTGGATTGTTTGTGGTCGCGAAAGTGTGGACAAGCACCACCCCGTGAATTCGCATTCGTTAAGTAGCACATCGAGGGATGCAGTGATCCGGCCACCTGAGCTCCGCGCCAGGACGGACGAGGAGCCGGAGCAGCACCTCCGCGACGACCCCGGCGGCAGCCCGCCGGGACGGCCGCAGTTTCCGGACGGGGTGCCCGGGGCGGCCACGGACCACGCGTCCGGATCCGATTCAGGGGGAGGAACCATGAGCGTCACCATCATCAGGCAGTGGACCGGCCGGGGGGCCCGTTACTACCACTACGACACGGTGGAGGAGGCCACGGAGGACACCCGTGACTTCATCGCCCGCAACGTCGGCCCGGACATCGATCCGCAGCAGCTGGAGGCGATCACCCGGGGCGTCGTCGCGCTGCACTGCATGCACCTCGACTTCCGGGAGGACTGCATCGTGGTCGAGCCGGGGCACGCCGCCTAGTCGAACGGAACGCACGGGGTCGGCATCGAACCGGGCACGGCGCCGTGGCGCCGTGCCCGGGAGGCTGCGGGGGTCGTCGCACGCGAGGCCGACCGCCGCCTCCCGCCCGGGCGCCCGCACTGCACCGGCACCTGCCTGCCGTGGCGAGGTCGCGGCCGGCGCCCACGGCTGAGACCCGCTGTCGA
>NZ_PDDL01000045.1:0-27296 GCF_020833785.1 Kocuria sp. CCUG 69068 | reverse complement strand
TCGAGGGTGCGTCGGCGGCCGACAGGCCTCACCGGGCGGCGGGCGGCGTGATGTCCTCCACCAGGCCGGCCAGCCACGCGGCGCACAGCGCCGGCCAGGCCGCGGGCCCACCGGTGCCGCCGGCCAGCCCGAGACCGTGCGGTCCGCGGGGAAAGACGTGGAGGGCGTGCGGCACGCCCCGGCGCGCCAGCGCCTGGGCCAGCAGGTAGGAGTGCTGCACCGGCACGGACGCGTCGTCGGCGGTGTGCCACACGAAGAAGGGCGGCGCGTCCCGGGTCACCAGCCGGTCGAGGGACGTGGCCGCCCGCACCTCGGCGGCGGGCCCCGGGCCCAGGAGCTCCTCCTGCGACCCCCGGTGCGTGTCGAGCTGCATGGACACCACCGGGTAGCCCAGGACCACGGCGTCGACCCGCTCGGGGCCCGAGACCGGCGCGGTGAGCGCGGCGTGCCCGGCCAGGTGTCCGCCGGCGGAGAACCCCAGCAGGACGACCCGCCCGGCCCCGGCCGCCCTGACCCGGCGCACCTCGGCGTGCACCGCGTCCACGGGGGCGGGGTGCCTGGCGTGCACGGGATAGCGGAGGACGCCGGCGGAAAGGCCGAGGCCGCGGAGCCACTCGGCCACGGGTTCGCCCTCGTGGTCCGCGTGCCGGGCGTACCCGCCGCCGGGGAGTACGACGACGTGCGGAGCGGGCGACGGCGCGGGCGGTCGCGCCCCCGCCGGTCCGGCGGCAGGGTGAACGGGGTCCATGCGGGGTGCCTCCTGGTCGGGGGTGGACGGTCCGGCGCCGGGCGCACGGCACCGGCTCCGCGGAACGGCAGGACATCGGTGCCCGTTCGTCCCGCGCGGGAGCATCCGGGCGTCCGAGGCCCTACTCTGTCATCATGCTGATCACCACCGCGGCTCCGCCCGCCCCTGTTGAGACCGCGCCGGAGGCCCTCCGATGAGCGGCGGTCTGATGGCCCTGCTGGACGACGTCGCCGCCCTGGCCCGCGTCACCGCCGCCTCCGTGGACGACATCGGCGCGGCGGCGGGCCGGGCGAGCATGAAGGCCGCCGGCGTCGTCGTCGACGACACCGCCGTGACCCCGCAGTACGTCCAGGACGTCTCCCCGGCCCGCGAGCTGCCCATCATCTGGCGCATCACCAAGGGCTCGCTGCGCAACAAGCTGATCTTCATCCTCCCGGTCATCCTGCTGCTGAGCCAGTTCGCGCCGTGGCTGCTCACCCCGATCCTCATGCTGGGTGGTAGCTACCTGTGCTTCGAGGGGGCCGAGAAGATCTGGTCGAAGGTCTCGGGCCACGGGGCCAAGACCAAGACCCCCGTGGTCGAGAAGGGCAAGGACGCGGAGGACACGATGGTCGGGGGCGCGGTGCGCACCGACCTGATCCTCTCGGCCGAGATTATGGTCATCTCCCTCAACGAGGTGGCCGGCGAGCCGCTGCTCTCGCGGGCGGCCATCCTGGTGGTCGTGGCCATCGGCATCACCGTCCTGGTCTACGGGGTGGTGGCGCTGATCATCCGGATGGACGACTTCGGCCTGCACCTGGCCGGACGGTCCTCCCCGACCACGCAGAAGATCGGCCACGGCCTGGTGAAGGGCATGCCCGGGCTGCTCACGGTCATCTCGGTCGTGGGCACCGCCGCCATGATCTGGGTGGGCGGGCACATCGTCCTCGTCGGCCTCGACGACCTGGGCTGGCACGCCCCGTACGAGGCCGTCCACCACGTGGAGGTGCTCGTGCACGACGCCGTCCCCGGCGGTCTCGGCGCGGCGCTCGCCTGGCTCACGAACACCTTCTTCTCCGCCGTCCTGGGCCTGGCCTGGGGTGCCATCCTGGTGCTGGTCTGGGAGCTGCTGCCCTTCGGCAAGGGCGAGCACGAGGCCGAGCACGCCGCCCACGGCGCCCACGAGGCGCAGGACGAGCACCACGGGAAGCACTCCTCGGCGGCGTCCTCGGGGGAGGAGGGTGCGGGACCGTCCGGCCCGTCCGACCCCACCCCGCCGGCCGACGGGGGCTCCACCGCGGCCCGCTGACCGGGCGAGCCGGGAGTCCGCTCAGAGGTCGTCGGGGTCCCCGGCGCGGGCGTTGAGGTACTCGTCCAGGACGGCGGAGCCCAGATCCCCCGGGTCCGGCGCCACCACGCGCCCGTCGATCCGCTCGGCCATCCGCCGCAGGAACCGCTCCAGCCCCGGGTCGTCGCCGAGCCGGAAGAACGTCGCCTGGGCCCCCATGCGTCCGAGCCGGTCGAGCTCCTCGACCGTGGCGCGCAGGGTCTCCGGCTCCGTGGGCCAGGAGAACCAGCTCTCGCCGTCGGGCAGCAGGTGCGCCGTGGGCTCCCCGTCGGTGACCACGAGCAGGACGGGCTGCATCGAGGGGTGCTTGCGGAAGAACCGCGTGGCGAGCAGCAGGGCGTGGTGCAGGTTGGTGCCCTGCTCCCGCACCGGCGGCAGCCCCGTGAGCTCGTCGACCGGCAGGGCGCGGGCGTAGCGGCCGAACGCGACGATCTGCAGCTGGTCCCCCCGGAACCGGGTGGAGACGAGGTGGTGGAGCGCGAGCGCCGTGCGCTTCATGGGCACCCAGCGCCCCTCGGCGGCCATGGAGAACGAGGTGTCCACGAGGAGGACGACGGCGGCCTGCGTGCGCGCCTCGGTCTCGGCGACCTCGATGTCGCGGACGTCGAGGCGCAGCCCGCGCCGGACGTCGCCGCCCTCGGCGGCGGTGCGCCGGATCGCGTTGGTGATGGTGCGGGTGGTGTCCCACGGCTCGGCGTCCCCGAACTGCCACTCCCGGGTGGCGCCGGAGGGCTCGCCGGCCGCACCGGCGAGGCGGGTGTCGCGCTGACCGGTCCGGGAGGACAGGTTCTGCGCGGCGTCCCGCATCAGCGCCTTCCCGATCCGGCGCACGGCGCGGGGCGAGAGCCGCAGGTCCCCGTCGGCGCCGCGCTGCAGGTAGCCGCTGTCCCGCATCGCCCGCTCCAGCTCGGCCAGGGTCCGGGCCGAGACCGCGGCGTCCTCGCCCAGCTGCCGTGCGAGCGCGTCGAGGTCCATGTCGTCCAGGTTGGCGCCCCGGTGGTGCTGCGCCAGCTGCTCGGCGAGGGAGTCGAGCTCGGCGATGTCCTGGAGCACGCCCGTCCCGTCGCCGAGACCCAGGCCGTCCTGGCCCTCGAAGCCCTCCGACCCGCCCCAGTCCTCGCCGGGGCGCAGTCCCTGCAGGTTCGCGTCGAGCCGGCCGAGCTGGTCCATCAGCTCGGAGGAGCCGAACGCCTGGGCGGAGAGCTGCATCAGCTCCTGGCGCTGCTCGGGGGACATGGAGTTGAGCATCCGCTGGGCCGCCGCCGCGCGCTGGGCCAGGGCGTCGATCAGCTCGTCGACCGACTGCGGGTTCTCGGGGAAGTGCTCCCCGTGCTTCGCCATGAAGTCCTGGAAGTCCTCCTCGGTGTCCTCGCCCCGCCCGTGCTTCTCGAGCAGCTCGTTGAGGTCCCGGAGCATCTCGGCCACGGCCTCCCGGTCGGCGTCCGTGGCGTTCTCCAGGGCCTGCTTCATCCCGGCGAAGCGCTGGTCCAGCAGCTCGCGGCCGAGGAGGTCCTTGATCTGCTCGTAGGCCTCCCGGGCGGACTCGGACTGCCAGTCGTAGGACGCGAGCTCGCTGACGGCGGCGGCCGTGGAGCTCGGCAGGCCGTCGAGCTGCATCTCCCGGAAGGAGCGGTCCATCGGGTCCATCCGGGCGTCCCGCAGGAACTGCTCGCGCTCCAGACGCAGCGCCTTGTCCAGCAGCTTCTTCGCCTCCTCGAGCGTGCCGCCCAGGCCGTGGCGCTTCAGCAGCTCGCGCCGGCGCTGCTGCAGGCGCCGGGACAGGTCGTCCAGGCCGTCGCGGCCGCGGCCGCCCCGCCGGAGGAACTCGCGCAGCGCGTGCTCCGGCGAGTACCCGGCCATGACGTCCTCGGAGACGGCCTCGAGCGCCTCGGAGAGGTCCACCGGCGGGGCCAGCGGATCGGGTCCTCCGGTGTACCGGCCGTACCTCGAGGACCGGTGGTGTGCGGGCATGACGCCCCCTCTGTGTCTTCTCTGTGTCCCGGTGCGGAACCCGGTGCGGGTCCTGGTGCCGGCCGTGCGGTCAGCCGTAGACGGTGCCGGCCTCGTCGGCGTCCTTGGAGATCTTCTGGGCGAGGTAGAGCCCCTCCAGCGCCAGCTCGATCGCGCTGGCGCGCTGGCCCGGCGTGCTCGCGCCGAGGCGTGCGGCGATCTCGTCGTAGGCGGTCGCGGCCCCGTCGTCGTCGGAGGCCGTCAGCTCGGGCAGCCCGGCGAGGAAGTCCTGGGCGGAGACGTCGTCGCCGGTGGACACGGTCGTGCGGCCGTCGAAGGCCTCCACGACCGGGCCGAGGTCGAGACCGCGGAAGCGGCCGCGGACGGTCTCGGCGGTGGCCCGGCGGAGCAGGTGGTCGAGGATCGCGCGCTCGCGGCCCTCCTCGCCGGACTCGAACTCGATCTTGCCGGCCAGGACGTCGGTGGCCGTCTCCATGTCCACCATCCGCGCGACCGCCTCCGCCTCGCCGCGGATCGTGGCGCGGCGCAGCGCCGCGGCCGCGACCGTCTCCGCGCCGGCGATGGCGAAGCGCGCCGACACCCCCGAGCGCTGGTCCACCGCGGAGGACTCCCGCAGGAGGCGGGTGAACCGGGCCAGGGTCTCCAGGATCGTGTCCGGGACCTCGGCGATCAGCTCGGCCTCCTGGCGGATCACGGCGATCTCGTCCTCCAGCTCGAGCGGGTAGTGGGTGCGGATCTCGGCGCCGAACCGGTCCTTGAGCGGCGTGATGATCCGGCCTCGGTTCGTGTAGTCCTCGGGGTTGGCCGTGGCCACCACGAGCACGTCCAGCGGCAGCCGCAGGACGTAGCCGCGGATCTGGATGTCCCGCTCCTCCATCACGTTGAGCATGGCCACCTGGATGCGCTCGGCGAGGTCGGGCAGCTCGTTGATCGCCACGATCCCGCGGTGCGAGCGGGGCACGAGCCCGTAGTGGATGGTCTCCGGGTCCCCGAGCCGCCGGCCCTCGGCCACGCGCATCGGGTCCACGTCCCCGATGAGGTCCGCCACGGACGTGTCCGGGGTGGCGAGCTTCTCGACGTAGCGCTCCGACCGGTGCCGCCAGACCACGGGCAGCTCGTCGCCCTCGAGCAGGATCCGGCACCGCGACGCCTCGGTCAGCGGCTCCAGGGGGTGCTCGTTGAGCTCCGACCCCTCGATGGCGGGGGACCACTCGTCGAGCAGGCCGGCGAGGGTGCGCAGCAGGCGGGTCTTGCCCTGGCCGCGCTCGCCCAGCAGCACCACGTCGTGGCCGGCGAGCAGGGCCCGCTCGAGCTGCGGCAGGACCGTACGCCCGAGCCCGTGCAGGCCCGGCCAGGGGTCACCGCCCTCGGCCAGCGTGCGCAGGAGGTTCTCGCGGATCTCCTCGCGCAGCGTCCGGTGGGTCACGCCGGCGGCGCGGAGCTCGCCGAGCGTGCGGATGTCAGGGTGATCGGTGCGATCAGTCACAGCGCCAACCTAACCCCGGCGTCAAGAGGGCGCCCCCGGGCCGGGTCCGGCGTCGTCGCAGGCGGCGCCCGACGACGACGGGCGCGGGGCCCCTGTGGCCCCGGGGCCCCCGCCAGTACGCTGGTGCATCATGGTCACTCGCAAGGCACCACGGAGCACCCTCGTCCTGCTCGTGCGGCACGGGGAGACCCCCACCACGGGCAAGGTCCTGCCGGGGCGGGCCCCCGGCCTGCACCTCTCCGAGCGCGGCCGGGCCCAGGCCGACCGGGTGGCGGAGCGGTTCGCGGGCGTGCGCGTCGACGCCGTGTACACCTCACCGCTCGAGCGCACGCGCGAGACCGCGGCGCCGACCGCGGCCCGGACCGGCCGGGAGGCCGTCGTGGAGCCGGGACTGCTCGAGTGCGACTTCGGGGAGTGGACGGGCGAGGAGCTCTCCCGCCTCTCCCGGCTCAAGGCGTGGTCGACCGTCCAGCGGGCGCCCTCGACCTTCCGCTTCCCCGGCGGCGAGAGCTTCCCCGAGATGCAGGCGCGCACCGTGGGCGCCGTGGACCGGGTGCGCGCCGCCCACGAGGGCGGGGTGGTGGTCTGCTTCTCGCACGCCGACCCCATCAAGGCGGCCCTCGCCCACGCCCTGGGCACGCACCTGGACCTGTTCCAGCGGATCGTGGTCAGCCCGTGCTCCGTCTCGGCGATCTCGTACGCGCCGGGGCAGGCGCCGGCCGTGCTCACCGTGAACTCCACGGACCAGCCGCTGGCCGGCCTGAGGGTGTCGTGAGCGGACGCTGATGGGCGAGCTCGTGCTCCTGACGGAGGGCCGGTTGGAGCTCCTCGGACTGATCCGGGAGAGCAGCAACTCGGCGCTGCTCGTCGAGGTCACGCTCGAGGAGGAGACGGCCTGGGGGATCTACAAGCCGCTCGAGGGCGAGCGGCCGCTGCTCGACTTCCGCCCCGGCCTGCACCGGCGGGAGCGCGCCGCGTACGTGCTGAGCGAGTTCCTCGGCTGGGGCATCGTCCCGCCCACCGTCCTGCGCCAGGACGGCCCGTTCGGCACGGGGTCCCTGCAGCGGTTCGTGGAGCACGACCCGCGGCAGCACTACTTCACCCTCTACGACACCGCCCCCGACACCCACGACGCCCTGCGCCGGATCGCGCTGTTCGACCTCGTGGCCAACAACGCCGACCGCAAGGGCGGCCACGTGCTGCGGGGCGCCGACGGCCGGATCTGGGGGATCGACCACGGTCTGTGCTTCGCGGCGGCGTTCAAGCTGCGGACCGTCGTCTGGGACTTCTCCGGCGAGCCCGTGCCCCAGGACCTGCTGCGGGACATCGCCCCGCTGGCCGACGACGTCCCCGCCGAGCTCGCCGAGCTCCTCGACGCCGAGGAGGTGGCCGCGCTGCGGCGGCGGGTGCGCCGGCTCCTCGACGAGGCGGTCCTGCCGGTCGACGTCACCGGCCGCCGGATCCCCTGGCCGCTGCTCTAACGGCGCAGGGTGGCGGCCGGGTTCTCGCCGTAGGCCTGCCGGTGGCGGCGCGCGAAGTCGCCGGGGTGGTTCATGCCCCAGCGCCGGGCGATGCCGCGCACGGTGTCACCCCGGGCCGGGTCGCCCTGCACCAGGTCGTCGTGGGCGGCCACCAGCCGCAGCTCGCGCAGATAGGCCCCCGGCGTGGTCCCGGCGTGGGAGCGGAAGGCCCGGACGAGCTCCACGGTGCTCACCCCCGCGTGGCGGGCGACGTCCTCGACCGTGATCGGCGAGGACGCGGCGGCGTGCAGGAACTCGACCGCGTCCCGGTAGGCCGCCTGCTGCCCGGCGGCCGACGCGCGCCGGGCCACGGGCTCCCCGGCGAAGGCGAACGCCTCCAGGGTCGCCACCGACATCCGCCGCCGCAGATCCGCGCGCAGCAGGGGGAGGGAGGCGACCTCGGGGTCGGCCAGGACCTGCTGCGCGAACGCGAAGGTGCTCCTCCAGTGCCTCTCCCGGGCGGGGGAGTGCGGGCGCGGTCCGTGGAAGGCGACCTCGAGGGTCTCGTCCCCGTGGACCGTCCGGGCGGTCTCCCGCAGCGTGGACCGGTCGATGGTGACCGAGTCGACCAGCAGCTGGTCCACCTCGCCGCAGTACTCCTGGCCCGGCTGCAGCAGGAACACCCCGAGCCCGCTGCCCCTCCGGCCGTCGATGCTCCAGTCGACGCCCCCGGCGCGGGGCACGACGACCGAGAACATGTCGTCGAGCACCATCCGGCCGGCGATGCTGCCGCGGAAGGTGAGCCGGCCCAGTTGGAGGTCGGCGTCGCCCAGCACGTCCTGGCGGTACAGGAAGGACGACTCGTCGGTGATCGTGCCCATGCGCGCACTGGTGTAGATCTGCTGCAGCGCCTCGTTCGCCACCTCCGGGTCGGTGGTCGCCATGTGCAGGCGGATCGGTGTCCCCGGCGCCCGCTCCGTCTCCTGGGGCATCCCGGTCAGCTCCGCAGGGTGGTGGCGGGGGCCTGGCCGTGCCGGTCCCGGTAGGCGGCGGCGAAGCGGCCGCGGTGGCCGAAGCCCCAGCGCGCGGCCACCGCCTCCACGGTCGAGCCGGTCGTGGGGTCGGCGGCCAGCAGCTCCCGGTGGACGGCGTCGAGCCGGGCGTCGCGCAGGTAGGCCATCGGGGTGGTGTCCAGCTCCCGGCGGAAGGCCGCCTGGAGACCGCGCACGCTCATCCGGGCGGCGGCGGCAATGTCGGCCGGTCCGACGTCCGCGGCCACGTGCTCCTCGATGAAGGCCACCGCCCGCCGCACTCCGGCCGGAGCCGGGCGGGTCTGCCCGGTGGCCGTCCCGCTGCGGTCCAGGAAGCTCCCGGGAAAGGTGTGCAGCAGGACGGTGGCGAGGGAGCGGGCGGCCTCGGAGCGGATCAGGGGGCTGCTCATCGCCCGGGAGTCGGGCAGGAGGTCGCGGGCGAAGTGGGAGACCGTCCCGCGCCAGTACTGGGTCATGGCCGGCGACACCGGGCGGGTCCCCGTGAACTCCAGCCGGAAGCCCTCGTTCCCCAGCAGCCGCCGGGCGTGGTCCTCCACCGCGGCAGGGTCCAGGGACACGGTGGTCGCCTCGAGGTCGTCCCACCAGCTGGTGAAGGTGCGCTGCGGGAACAGGAAGGGCCCGGTGCGGGGGAAGCGGTCGCCGGCGCTGGTGGCGCTCAGCACGCCCGCCGTCACTTGGCACACCCGCAGCACGCCGGCGCCGTCCGTGCGGCCGGTGCACGAGGAGCCCTTCAGCCGGACGCGCTCGTAGGCGACGAAGTCGATCCCGGTCGAGGCCAGAGTCATGTCGAAACTGCCGTCCGGGGAGCGGCGCACGCCCCGGATGGCGAAGACCTCGTCGAGCACCGCGATGCCCTCGGCCGGGTCGCGGGTGCTGAACACGGCCCGCTGCACCTGGGAGTCCATGGTCCGCAGGCTACGCCCGACCGCCGAGGGAGTCGACCGCGGACCGCCGGCGGTCCGCCGGGACCCTTGCCCGCGGCGCCCGCCCGGGCGTACCTTGGTGGCCATGTTCCTGTCCTGATGCCCCGGCCCGCGTCCGCGGCCGGCACCGTCGATCCGAGCCCAGGGGGCTCCGCGCATCCGGTGCCGCACTCGCCCGGCGGGCCCGACCCCCAGCATCGACAGGACCGCACCGTGACCACCACCGCCCCCTCGGCGGCGACCGCCGCCCCGCACCGCCCCGCCCACCTGCGCCTGGACGGCATCGGTGTCAGCCACCCCGGCCGCCGGGTCCTCACCGACGTGTCCCTGACCGTCGCCGCCGGTGAGCGCACCGGCCTGATCGGGGAGAACGGCGCCGGCAAGACCACCCTGCTGCACGTGGCGGCCGGGCTCCTGGTGCCGGGCACGGGCACCGTGCACCGGCCGGAGCGCACCGGACTGCTGCACCAGGAGCTCGACCTCCCCGCCGCCACCACCCTGGAGCAGGTCGTCGAGCGAGCCGTCCGAGAGGTCCGCGCCCTGGAGCACCGGCTGGCAGCGCTCGCCGCCGGCATCGCCGCGGCGCCCGACGACCCCGCGACGGCGGACGCCTACGACACCGTGCTCCGGGACGCCGAGCGCCACGGGCTGTGGGCCCTCGACGCCCGCATCGAGACGGTCCTCAGCGGGCTCGGACTGGCCCGGCTGCCGAGGAGCCGGGCGGTCGGGGAGCTGTCCGGCGGGCAGCGGCGCCGCCTCGCGCTCGCGGCGCTGCTGCTCGCCCGGCCCACGGCGCTGCTGCTCGACGAGCCGACGAACCACCTCGACGACGACGCCGTCGACTTCCTCGCGGCCGAGCTGGCCGGCTGGCGTGGCCCGGTGCTCCTGGCCAGCCACGACCGGTGGTTCCTGGACGAGGTGGCCACCGGGGTGGTCGACCTCGACCCCGCCCTGGGCCCCGACGAGTCCGCCGGCGGCCCGCCCCGGCAGGGCACGGCGTCCACGGGCGGCTACAGCTCCTACCTCCGGCAGCGGGAGCTCGCCCGCCGCCGCTGGGCCGAGCGCTTCGCCGCCCAGGGGCAGGAGCGGGAGCGGCTGCGGGAGATCGCCGAGGTCTCCGGCCGGGAGATCTTCCACACCACGGCCCCGAAGTCCGAGGGCCGGATCACCCGGAAGTTCTACAGCGACCGCGCCGCCAAGACCATCGGCGGCCGGGTGCGCTCGGCCCGCCACCGGCTGGCCGAGCTCGAGCGCACCGCGGTCGGCGCCCCGCCGACACCCCTGCGCTTCGCGGGCTTCCGCCGGGGCGCGGACACCGGGGCCGACGCCGACGTCCCGCTGGTCCGGCTCACCGGGGCACATGTGGACGGGCGACTGGCGCCCACCGACCTCGAGCTGCGCGCCGGAGACCGGCTGCTGGTCGAGGGCCCGAACGGCACCGGGAAGTCGACGCTGCTCGCCGTGCTGGCGGGGGAGCTGCGCGCCGACGGCGGGACCGTGGAGCGGCAGGGCCCCGTCGTCGTCGGCCGCCTGGCCCAGGACGACTCCTGGCCGGACCTGGCGTGCCCGGCCGAGGCGGCCTTCCGCTCCCGGCTGCGGGACGGCAGCGGCGCCCCGACGCTGGAGGAGCTCGGCCTCCTGCGCGCGGACGACGCCTGCCGCCCCCTCGGGGAGCTCTCCCCCGGGCAGCGCCGGAGGGTGGCGCTCGCGGCCCTGGTCGCGGAGCCGGCCCCGCTGCTGCTCCTGGACGAGCCCACCAACCACCTGTCGCTGGCCCTGGCCGAGGAGCTCGAACGGGCCCTGGAGGACTTCCCGGGCACGGTGGTGCTGGCCACGCACGACCGGTGGGTCCGGCGGCGCTGGCGGGGCCGGGTGCTCCGGGTGCGGTCCGGGACGGACTGATCGCCCGGACCCGCCGCCTACGGTGCCACGGCCGGGCGGGGGGAGGTGCCGGTGTCCTCCCGCACGTACGCCTCGATCTCCCGCCCGGCGTCCCCGAACCAGGGCGCCGACTCCTCGTAGTCGGACCACCCGTCGGTCAGGACGGCGACGACGTAGTCGTGCCCGCCGAGCTCGACGATCCCGGCGTCGTGCGAGACGTCCACCAGCAGGCCGGTCTTGTGCGCGAAGCCGACGTCCGGGGAGAAGCCCGAGGAGAGGGCGTAGTCGAGGTGCTGCTCCTCGAGGAACCCCATGAGCAGGACGGTGGAGGGGCCGGAGAGCAGCTCGCCGCGGCGCAGGCGCTCCAGGAGGGCGGCGACGTCCGCGGGAGTGGTGGTCATCGCGACGACGTCCTGCGAGCCGGTGTCGGGGTCGAAGGTCGTGGCCGTGAAGCCCTGCCCGTGGGCGAAGGCCTCGACCTGCTCCCACCCGAGCCACTGGCCCAGCGCCGCACCGGAGGCGTTGTCCGACCAGCTGATCATCACGTCGAGGGCCTGCTCGACCGTGAGGCCCAGTCCCGGCACGACGTCCGAGAGGGCGAGGGCGCCCCGGTCGGCCCGGTCGAGGACCGCATGGGCCAGGAAGAGCTTGTAGAGGCTCGCGCTCGTGAACGGGCGGTCCGCGTTGCGGGCCACGACCTCCCCGCCCTCCGGGTCGAGGAGCACGACCCCGAGCTCCCCGGGCACCTCGGCGGCGAGCTCCTCCAGGTCCGCCGCCAGGCCCGCGGCGGCGGCCTCGGCCGTCGGGGCGGCGACCGGTACGGCCCCGTCCCCGTTCCCGCCGCAGGTGCCGAGGAGGAGGGCGAGGGCGAGGCCCAGCGCCGCGGCGCGGCCGGATCGGGCCCCTCGACAGCTCGTGCGCACGGTGCGCCTTTCGTTCCCGGACGGACGGGGACGCGGGCGGTTCGCCCCGGCGGCAGGCGCCGGTCCCGTTCCCGACCGTACCGGCGCCGTCCTGGATTTCCGCTGAGCATCTTCCGTCAATCCTGTCCCCTCTGTTGCACCGGTTTGGAAAGCGTGCTTACCTCTGATGCTCATGCAGAACCACGGAGGAGGGGTCATGACAGCAGCTGCGGGCGAGAGCTGGTGGCGCAGGACGCTGGCGATCGGGTTCCTGTCCGTCGCCGCCCTGGGACTCGCGGGGTGCGACGACCCCGGGTCCGGCGGCGAGGAGGGCACGGAGCAGGAGGCCCCCGCCGGAGGCGAGGAGACCGCCGAGGACGAGGCCACGGACGCCACCGAGGAGGAGAACACGACCGGGCCCATCAGCCCCACGGAGGGCGAGGGGCCCATGGAACAGGATGACGAGCAGGACGACGGCTGATCCGGCGGCTCCCTGGCCCGCGGCGCCGGGGCTGCCGCGCCCTTACCTGATGGACCAGCGCTGGGAGGACGCCGTCTTCCTGCACTGGCGGATCCCCGTGTCCGCCGCGGCGGCGCGGATGCCGCCGGGCGTCCGGGCGGACGTGGTCGACGGCTCCGCCTGGGCGGGCCTCGTCGGCTTCCGGATGGAGCGGATCAGGCTCGGCGCCGCGGTGCCCCTGCCGTGGTGGGGAAGCTTCCCCGAGATCAACGTGCGCCTCTACTCCCGCGAGCCGGACGGCACGCGCGCCGTGGTGTTCCTGTCCCTCGACGCCCCGCGGCTCGCGGTGGTCCTCGGCGCCCGCGCGGCCGGCCTGCCCTACGTGTGGTCGCGGTGCCGGGCCGCCGCCCCCGACGGGGCGTATCCCTCTTACGGGTACGACGTCGTCCGGGGCCGCGGACGGACGACGTCCTCCTTCGCCGTGCACCCGGACCGCACTGCCCGCGCCGACGACGAACTGTCGCTGGAGCTCACCGCGCGGTTCGGTCTGCACAGCCGGTTCGCCGGCCGCACGGTGCACGTCCCTGTCTCGCACGAGCCGTGGCCGCTGCACCCCGCGGCGGTCGCGCACCTCGAGGACGGCCTGCTGGCCGCGGCCGGCCTCGACGTCGACGGCCCGCCCGAGTCCGTGCTGTTCTCACCGGGCGTCCGGACCCGGATCGGGCGGCCCCGGACGGTGCACGGCCCCTGATCCGCCGGCCCGGCCCCGTCCGCCGGACCGCGCCTGCCCGCGCACCGTCCGCGGCCGTCCGGGCCCTCCGTCGCCCGGATCGTGCCGCCCGGCGCCCGACAGCCCCACAAGAGTGGGCAGGCCCGGAGCGCGCGGGAGGTCCAGGATGGAACCAACTCCCGCAGGAGCGACCGGGGGGACTCCGGTCGAGGTCGCTCCCGGAGCCGCTCACCGCCGGGACCGTACCACCGGGGGAGCCGCACGCGAAAGGCCCGCCGTGACCACTCCGCTCGTTCCCGAGCTGCCCCAGCTGCCGGACTTCTCCGGCCGGTCCTCGACCGAGCCGGGGGCCGACCGCCCCGGTCGCGCGTTCGAGCCCGCGGCCACGGGCGCCCTGCTCCTGCTCCTCGCGCTGACCGTGGTCCTGGCCGTCCTCGTCCGCGCCGTGCCCCTGGGGCCGCTGCTCACGGTGGTGCTCCTGCTGCTCGTGTCCGTCGGTGCGCTCGCGCTCGGCGCCCGGGGCGGCGGCGACCTCCCGGCGGAGCCGCCGGAGGACCCCGCCGACGGGACACCGGAGACGCAGGGGGTCTACTACTACGACCGGCACGGCCGGCCGGTGGCCATCGACGACGCGTTCTGAGCGGCGCCCCGTCCGGCGCCTCCCGGTCCGGCCCGGTGTCCGGTGGCCGCAGTGGCACCGGCACCGTGTCCGAATCGTGTCCGTCATCTTCACGCACGGTGGCCGATGCACCCTGACCTGCGCCTACGTTGGTGACGTCGCACCAGACACGGGGCCCGGGGGCGTTCGGGGGAATGCGCCGCGGGCCGGCACCAGTCGCGAAGCGCTTCTCGCTTCTCCACCGGATGGGACAGAACCATGAGAAGAACCACCAGGGCAGTCACGGCCGCCGCCTTCGCGGCAGGAATCGGTCTCGTCGCCGCCGCACCGGCGCAGGCGATGGAGATCTACGAGATCAGCGACGCCACGCGGATCGCCGAGGGGGCGGCCGTCGAGGGCACCTACAAGGTCTCGTGCACGGCGGGGAGCAACATCTTCGTCTCCCTCAGCGTGACCCAGCGGGTCTCCGAGGGGCGGATCGCCAACGGCAGCTACTTCCAGCAGTGGGTCTGCGAGGGCGGCGAGGTCGAGCTGGACTACCAGGCCGTGGCCTTCAACATGGCCTTCGACGAGGGACCGGCCGTGCTCTCCGGGTTCATCCAGGAGTGCCAGGCGGAGTTCTGCGGGACCGGCACGAACCTGCCGCTGCAGGTCATCCAGATCGCCGACTAGCGGGACCCGCGGACGGGCCCGTTCCTGCGCCGGCGTAGGAACGGGCCCGTCCCGCGTCCCCGCCTGCGCAACTCTGCCCGAAAGTCCAGTGACCGGCACCACCCCCGGTCCTATAGTCGAAGTCATCGACCGCACATCTCTCCCCCCACGCCCCCCGCAGCGGCCCGACGACCCCGCCGTCCCCGTCCTCCAGGAGGAGGCCCTCACGAGACGGCCGGCGCGCGTCGACGTCGTGAGCGGCGCCGCCCCCGCCGTGAAGGGCTACCGCACGGTCTGCCGGGAGCTCCTCGAGCGGGCCGGGCTGTGAGCGCCCCCGCCGTCGAGCTGCGTCGCCCCGAGGGCCGGTGGCACCGCCACCGGGAGCCCGTCTGGGGCACCACCGTGACCGTCGACGTCCGCGCCGGCGAGGAGGTCCTGCCCCCCGAGCCCGCCGTGCAGCACGCCCTGGACACGGCCGTGGCCAACATGCGGTGGGTCGACGCCGTCTTTTCCACCTACCGACCCGACTCGCTCGTGACGGCGCTCCGCTCCGGCTTGCTCGACGAGCGCCGGCTCAGCCGGTGGGACGCCGCCCAGGGCGCCCTCCTCGACGTGCTCCGGCGCTGCCGGGAGGCCCGGGAGCTGACCGACGGCTGCTTCGACCCGTGGGCCGTGCGCGGGGGCTTCGACCCCTCCGGCTACGTCACGGCGTGGGCCGCGGAGCGGATCGCCGACGACCTCGTCCGCGCCGGGTGCGCGAACGTCTGCGTGGAGGCCGGCGGGGACGTCGTGACCCGCGGGTCCGCCGGACCCGGGAGGCCCTGGACCGTGGGCATCCGCCACCCCGACGACGCCGGTGCGGTGACCTGGTCCGTGCTGCCCGGCAACGGCGCGGTGTCGACCTCGAGCACCGCCGAGCGCCCGGCGCACGTCGTGGACCCGCGCACGGGACGGCCCGCCGCGGGCGCCCGGTCCGCGACGGTCGTCGGCCCGGACGCACGGCTCGCCGGCGTGCTGGCCACGGCCCTCGTGGTCGCCGGCCGGGACGGGGCCCGCTGGTTCACCGGCCTGGACGAGTGGTCCGCCTGGGGCGTGGACCCCGCCCCCGCGGACACGGCCTGGTCGGTCGGCCGGGAGCACCACCTGACCCGCTGAGTCCGCCCGCGGCCCCGCCGGTGGCTAGGGTTGAGGCGGTGAGCACCCACCCCGACACCGCCCCGACCGCCGCCTCCGACACCACCCGCACCGGCATGGTCCGCGTCCGGGGAGCCTCCGAGAACAACCTGCGCCACGTGGACGTGGACGTCCCCCGCGACGCGATCGTCGCCTTCACCGGCGTCTCCGGGTCCGGGAAGTCCTCCCTGGCCTTCGGCACCATCTACGCCGAGGCGCAGCGGCGCTACCTCGAGTCCGTGGCACCGTACGCGCGGCGCCTGATCCAGCAGGGGCACAACCCCGCGGTCGAGGAGATCACCGGGCTGCCGCCCGCCGTCGCCCTGCAGCAGCGGCGCGGCGCGCCCAGCTCGCGCTCCACCGTGGGCACCCTCACCACGCTGTCCAACTCGATGCGCATGCTCTTCTCCCGGGCGGGCACCTACCCGGACTCCGCCGCGGGCAGCCTGGACTCGGACGCCTTCTCGCCCAACACCGCCGCCGGCGCGTGCCCCCGGTGCTCAGGCCTGGGCACCGTGCACGACGTCACCGAGCCCTCCCTGGTCCCGGACCCGGGGCTCAGCATCCGGGACGGGGCCGTCGCGGCGTGGCCCGGCGCGTGGCAGGGCAAGAACCTGCGCGACATCCTGAGCCACCTGGGCCACGACGTCGACGTCCCCTGGCGCGAGCTGCCGCGTGAGGAGCGCGACTGGATCCTGTTCACCGAGGAGCAGCCCGTCGTGGAGATCACCCCGCAGCGGGACCGGGTGGCGAAGCCGTACAAGGGCCGGTTCTGGAGCGCGAGAAGCTACGTCCTGCACACCCTGGCGGACTCCGCGAGCCAGCAGATGCGCGAGCGCGTCCTGCAGTACGTGATCACGGGACCCTGCCCCGCGTGCGCCGGCAGCGGCCTGCGCCCCGAGGCGCTCGCCGTGACCTTCGCGGGGCGGAGCATCGCCGAGCTCAACGGGGCGTCCCTCGGCGAGCTGGCCGAGGTGGTCCGGCCCACCGCCGCCCTGGAGCACGCCGGGACCGCCTCCCGGGCGGTGTCCTCGGGGGAGCGCAGCGAAGCCGCGGTGACCATTGCCAAGGACCTGCTCGCCCGGCTGCAGGTGCTCCTGGACCTGGGGCTGGGCTACCTGAGCCTGGACCGGTCCACGCCCACGCTCTCCCCGGGGGAGATGCAGCGGCTGCGGATCGCCACCCAGCTGCGCTCCGGGCTCTTCGGCGTGGTCTACGTGCTCGACGAGCCCTCGGCGGGCCTGCACCCGGCCGACGCCGAGCCGCTGCTGGCCGTGCTCGAGGAGCTGAAGGCCTCCGGGAACTCGGTGTTCGTGGTGGAGCACGACATGGCCGTGGTGCGGCGCTCCGACTGGGTCGTGGACGTGGGGCCCCAGGCCGGGGACCGCGGCGGCGCGGTGCTGTACAGCGGCCCCGTGCCCGGCCTGGCCGACGTGGCGGAGTCCGCCACGCGCCCCTTCCTGTTCCCGGACGGCCCCCCGCACGGCTCTTCCGACGGCTCGCCCGACGACCCTCCGGGCGGCACGACGGCGGAGCGCACGCCGCGCCCGGTCGAGCGGCGGCTGCGGCTGCGCGGCGTCACGCGCCACAACCTGGTGGACCTCGACGCGGAGATCCCCCTGGGCGTGCTCACCGCCGTCACCGGGGTCTCCGGCTCGGGCAAGTCCACGCTGGTCAGCCAGGTCCTGGCCGAGACGGTCGGCCGGCACGTGCACGGCGGGGCGGCGCCCGCCGAGGACGACGCCGCGCCCGCCGCCGGGGCACGGGTGGCTGCCGTCGAGGGCCTGGAGCACCTGGACCGGCTGATCCGGGTGGACCAGCGGCCCATCGGCCGCACCCCGCGCTCCAACCTGGCGACCTACACGGGACTGTTCGACGCGGTCCGCAAGCTCTACGCCGCCACCGACGAGGCGCGGGCCCGCGGCTACGGGGCCGGACGGTTCTCCTTCAACGTGACCGGCGGCCGGTGCGAGACGTGCCAGGGCGAGGGCTTCCTGGCCGTCGAGCTGCTGTTCCTGCCCGGCACCTACGGGCCCTGCCCCGACTGCCAGGGCGCCCGCTACAACCCGGAGACCCTGGAAGTGACCCACCGGGGGCGGAGCGTCGCCGACGTCCTGGGCATGCGCGTGGAGACCGCCGCGGAGTTCCTCGCGGACGTCCCGGCCGCCGCGCGCAGCCTGCGCACCCTGCTCGACGTGGGGCTCGGCTACCTGCGGCTCGGCCAGCCGGCCACCGAGCTCTCCGGGGGCGAGGCGCAGCGGATCAAGCTGGCCACCGAGCTGCAGCGAGCCCGCCGCGGCCACACCCTGTACCTCCTGGACGAGCCCACCACCGGCCTGCACCCGCAGGACGTGCAGCTGCTGCTGCGCCAGCTGAACCGCCTGGTGGACGCCGGCAACACCGTGGTGGTGGTGGAGCACGCCATGGACGTGGTGGCGTCCTCGGACTGGGTGATCGACATGGGCCCGTCCGGCGGCGAGGCCGGCGGGCGGATCGTGTGCGCCGGCACCCCGGCCGAGGTCGCCGCGTGCCCGGCCAGCCGCACGGCGCCCTACCTGGCCGCAGCGCTGGCCTGACAGGCCGCGGCCCCGCGCGCCGGGAGGCGGGCGGGGCCGAGGTCAGCGGCCGCGGATCAGTTCTGCTGCTGGTCCTTCTCGTCGGCGCCGAGGAAGCCGCCGGCCTTCTCCTGGGCCTGGTCCACCTGGCCCTCGTACTTGTTGCCGGTGCGCTCGTCGACGGCGTCGCCGCCCCGGTCGATGCCCTGCTGCACCTTGTCCGGGTGCTGGTCCGCAAGGTCCTTCGCCTTGTCCGCGAATCCTCCCATGTCCACCATGATCGTTCCTCTCGTCGAACGGTTCCGGCGGGCGCCGCCCACCGGGGGTACCCCTCCATCCTGGTCCCCGGACGGGGCCCCTGGCCACCCCGCGCCGAGATTGCGGCTGACGGCGACGCAGCCGGGCGCGGTGGCCGTCAGCTGCGACCTCGCGGGTCGGTCCCGGTCCTTTTCCGGGTGAGGTGCAGCCGGCGGTGCAGGTCACGCACCGCCGGCGCCAGCTCGGGGCAGGGGCCGTCCACGGGCACCCCCGGGGCCACCTGGGTGATCGGCAGCGCCGCGACGGGGGCGGGCGGGGCGCCGAGCTCGTCCAGCCACCATCCGAGCTGCGCCGAGGAGGAGGCGTGGACGATGCGGCCCAGCCCCACCCAGGCGTGGGCCGCCGAGCACATGGGGCAGTGCTCGCCCGAGGTGTAGACCGTGGCCGCGGAGCGCTGCTCCGGGGTCAGGTGGGCGGCCGCCCACCGGGCGATCTCGAACTCGGGGTGGCGGGTCGCGTCACCGCCGGCCACCCGGTTGCGGTCCTCGAACAGGACCTCCCCCCGCGCCGAGACCAGCACCGAGCCGAACGGCTCGTCCCCGGCGTCGAGGGCCTCGCGGGCCAGCTCCACGCAGCGTCGCAGGTGTCCGCGGTCGGTCTCCGAGATGCCCATGGGCCCAGCCTACGGGCGGGGGCGCCGGCTCACAGGAACGCGCGGGCGGGCGGGCGCCTGCGGGAGAGGTCCCGGGCCACCGGACGGTAGGCCAGGACCAGCAGCAGCAGGGCGACCGGCACCAGGAAGGAGAACCCCGCGGCCAGGTAGCCGACCGTCCCGGTCACGCCGCCCAGGAAGAACAGGCCCACGAGGGTGGTCAGGACCCGCAGCTTCCTGCGGTCCGCCCGGACCGGTTCCGGACCCGGTGTGCGGTGGGGGTAGAGCATCCTGCCGAGCTCGATCGCGATGTCGGTGACCATCCCGGTGACGTGGGTGGTGCGCACGGGGATGTCGGCGACCTTGCTGAGGAGCGCGTTCTGCATCCCCATGGTGAAGCACAGGACGGCGACGGGCACGAGGCCGCGGTGGTCGTCCTCGACGGCCTCGGCGGTCAGGCTGAACACCAGGATCAGCGCGCCCTCGAAGGCGAGCACGTTCGCGAACCGGCACCCGAGCCCGCGCCGCCGGCCCCAGGTGAAGAGCAGCGAGCACCAGATGCCGCCGAGCACGAACGCGCCCAGTCCCACCGCGCCGAGGGACAGCAGCTCCACGTCCCCGTCCACGAGGTGGTCGGCCATGGTCGCGGTCAGGCCGGTCATGTGGGAGGTGTAGAGCGCCACGGCCACGAAGCCCGCAGAGTTGAGCATGCCGGCCACGAGGATCAGCAGGCAGGCCAGGTGGAGGTCGTAACGGGGGCTCCGGCGGGGCCCCGAGACCCGGGACAGGTAGCCGGTGACGGGTGTGGCCATGCGCTCAGCCTAGGAACGGCGCGGCCCGGGCCCAGCAGACCATCGGCCAGATCAGGCGGTGTTCTCCGTCACGTCGACGACCCCCTCGAGCACCTCCACCACCACGGCGCGCGCCCGCGCCTCGGCCTCGGCCGCGTTTCCGGAGGCGACAGCGGCGGCAGTGGCCTCGTGGTCCTCGAGCGCGCCGGGGTCCGGGGAGCGGGGCATGAGCCCGAGCGCCGTGCGGCCGGAGAGCACCTCGGCCACCACGTCCTGCAGGGCGGCGAGCATCGGGTTGCCGCTCGCCTCCAGCAGCAGCGCGTGGTAGGCGGTGTCCACCTCCAGGTACTCGGGGTCGGTGCCGCGGCGTGCCTCGCCGAGCTCCCGCAGCCGGGCGGCGAGCTCCACCAGGCGCCGCCGGGTGGGCCCGTCGGCCCGGACCGCGGCCAGCCGGGCGGCCACGGGCTCGATGGCGGTCCGCAGCTCGGTCAGGCTCCGCAGCTGCTCGTCGCGCCCCGGGCCGCCGAGCCGCCACCGGATCAGCCGGGGGTCGAACGGGTTCCAGTCCCGCGGCGGGCGGACGGTGACGCCCACCCGCCGCCGGGACTCCACCATCCCCATGGACTCGAGCACGCGCACCACCTCCCGCACGAGCGTGCGGGAGACCCCGAACTCCTCCTCGAGGGCCGCGAGCGTCAGGACCGTTCCCGGCGCCCGCGCCCCGGAGGCGATGCTCTCGCCGAGCCGGTCCAGCACCCCGCTGTGCTGCTCCACCCCGTGCATGGACGCTCCGTCCGTCATGTGCGGCGCGGTCGCGCCCACCCTGTTGCCAAAAGTATGATCTTTCTGTCAGCCTAGCGTGTGTCGTGGCTCACGACGAGACCCCAGGGCCTGCCCGCAGGCACGAGATCAACGGAGAAACTCAGTGGAAGACTGGACACAGACCCTCGGCACCGCGCCGTTGCTGACGATCGCGGCAGCCGCCATCGCACTGATCCTGGTCCTGGTGATCAAGTTCAAGCTGCACGCCTTCCTCACCTTGATCCTGGTGGCGCTGCTGACGGCATTCGCCACGGGCATCCCCACGGGGATGATCGTGGACACCGCGGTCACCGCCTTCGGCGGCACGCTCGGCTCGGTGGCCCTGCTCATCGGCCTCGGCGCCATGCTCGGCAAGCTCGTGGAGCACAGCGGCGGCGCCCGGGTGCTCGCGGACAAGCTCGTGGACATCTTCGGCGAGAAGCGCGCGCCCTTCGGTCTCGGCATCGCCTCCCTGATCATGGGCTTCCCGATCTTCTTCGACGCCGGCCTCGTGGTCATGCTGCCGATCATCTTCGCCGTCGCCCGCCGGGTGAGCGGCAACAACGTGCTCCTGTACGGCATCCCCGCCGCCGGTGCGTTCTCGGTCATGCACGTCTTCGTGCCGCCGCACCCCGGTCCCGTGGCCGCCACGGAGCTCTACGGCGCCGACCTCGGCATGGTCCTGCTCATCGGCCTGCTGCTGGCGTTCCCGCTCTGGTACGTCTCCGCGTACCTCTGGGGCAAGCGCGTGGGCACCAAGTACGTCCTCCCCGTCCCGGGCTTCTTCGGCGACGTCGACGACGACCAGCCCGCCAACCCGCCGCGGGTCGGCACCATCATCGCCCTGCTGCTGCTGCCCCTGGTGCTCATCTTCATGAACACCGGCCTGGACTTCCTGCGCGCCGCCGGCGCCGTCTCCGAGGACGCCGAGTGGTTCCAGGTGCTCTCCGCCCTCGGCGAGTCCCCGGTCGCCCTGCTGATCTCGGTCCTCGTGGCCCTGTTCGTCCTCGGCACCCGCCGCGGCGAGCACGGCACTGCCCTGGAGAAGGTCATCGACTCCTCCCTGGGCCCGGTCGCCTCCGTCATCCTCATCACCGGCGCCGGCGGCATGTTCGGCGGCATCCTGCGCGCCTCCGGCATCGGCGACGCGCTGGCGTCCTCGCTGGACGGCATCGGGCTGCCCGTCATCTTCGCGGCCTACATCATCGCCGTGGTCCTGCGCCTGGCCCAGGGCTCGGCCACCGTGGCCCTCGTCACCGCCGCCGGGCTCATGGCACCGGCTGTGGCCGCGGGCAACTTCAACTCCGTGGAGGTCGCGGCCGTGGTCCTGGCCACCGCCGCCGGCTCGGTCTTCGCCGGGCACGTCAACGACTCCGGCTTCTGGCTCGTGGGCCGGCTCATGGGCATGGACGTCAAGACCACGCTGAAGACCTGGACGGTCCAGCAGGCCCTCGAGTCCGTCCTCGGCTTCGCCGTCGTCCTCGTCATCTTCTACATCGCCTGAGGCCCCGGATGCGCAACGTCTTCGACATCACCGGCCGGCTCGCCCTCGTCACCGGCTCCTCCCGGGGGCTGGGGCGGGCCCTGGCCACGGGCCTCGCCGAGGCGGGGGCCCGCGTGGTCCTGCACGGGCGCGACGCCGACGCCCTCGCCCGGGTGCGCGACGAGATCGCCGCCGGCACGGGCACCGCCCCGGTCACGGCGGCCTTCGACCTCACCGACGCCGAGGCCGTCCGGACGGGGATCGACGCGGTCCTCGCCGAGCACGGCGTCCCGGACATCCTGGTGAACAACGCCGGGATCCAGCGCCGCGCCCCGTTCGCCGAGTTCGCGGCCCAGGACTGGGAGGACATCGTCGCGGCGAACCTCTCGAGCGTGTTCCACGTGTCCCGGGCCGTGGTCCCCGGCATGCAGGAGCGCGGCTCGGGCAAGATCGTCAACATCGGCTCCGTGCAGTCGGTGCTCGCCCGGCAGACCATCGCCCCGTACTCGGCCACCAAGGGCGGGGTGGTCATGCTCACCAAGGGTATGGCCGCGGACCTCGCCCGGCACAACATCCAGGTCAACGCGATCTCGCCCGGGTACTTCGCCACCGAGATGAACCAGGCGCTGATCGAGGACGAGGCGTTCAACCACTGGGTGGTCGAGCGCACCCCGGCCCGGCGCTGGGGGCAGGTCGAGGAGCTCGTGGGCACGCTGGTCTACCTGTGCTCGGACGCCTCCAGCTTCGTCTCGGGGCACAACGTCCTGGTCGACGGCGGCATGACCTCCGTCCTCTGACCCGGGTCCGCCGCACCACCCGCAGTCCCACCCGGCACGCGCCGCACCGCGGCGCCCGGGGACGCACCAGGAAGAGAGCTCATGAAGGCCATCGTGATCCACGGCAAGGACGACCTGCGCGTCGAGGAGGTGCCCACCCCGGAGCCCGCCGAGGGGCAGGTCCGGCTCCGGATCGCCTACGGCGGGGTGTGCGGGTCGGACCTGCACTACTGGGCCGAGGGCGCCAACGGCGAGTACGTGGTCCGGGAGCCCCTCGTGCCCGGGCACGAGGTCTCCGGGACGGTGGACCTGGACCCCGCCGGCGAGCTCGCCCCCGGCACCCCGGTGACGGTCCACCCGGCCACGTTCGGCACGCCCCAGCCCGGGATCGAGGACCGGCGCCACCTGTGGCCCGGCGGGGCCTACCTGGGCAGCGCCTCCACCCGGCCGCACACCCAGGGCGGGATGAGCGAGTACCTGCTGGTCCGCCGGGACATGGTCCGGGTGCTCCCGGCCGGCCTGCCGCTGCGCCGGGCCGCGCTCGCCGAGCCGCTGGCCGTGGCCCTGCACGGGCTCACCGTGGCCGGGGACGTGACCGGCCGGCGCGTGCTCGTCTCCGGGTCCGGGCCGATCGGCCTGCTCACGGCCGCGGCGGCCCTGGCCCGGGGCGCGGCCGAGGTCGTGGCCACCGACGTCCTCGAGGGCCCGCTCGAGCGGGCCCGGGCGCTCGGCGTGCACGGCACCGTCCGGGTGGGGGCCGAGCAGATCCCGTCCGGGGCGTTCGACGTGGTGCTCGAGTGCTCCGGCGTGCCCGCGGCCGTGAGCCCCGCGCTGGTGGGCGCCCGCCGCGGCGGCGTCGTCGTCCAGGTGGGGATGGTGCCGGACGAGGCGCGGCCCGTGAACCTGGCCCCGCTGGTCTCCAAGGAGCTCCAGCTGCGCGGGTCCTTCCGGTTCGACGACGAGATCGACGAGGCGATCGGGCTGCTCGCCGACCGTCCCGGGATCGAGGACGTGGTCACGCACGAGTTCCCCGCCGACCGCGCCGTGGAGGCCTTCGCCACGGCCCGCGACTCCGCGGTCTCCGGCAAGGTCCTGGTGTCCCTGGCCCCCGGGGAGCCGCGCTGATGCCGGGGCCGGCCGGCGCCGGGCACCCGGATCCCGTGGTGGTGGGCGTCGACATCGGCACCACGAGCACCAAGGCCGTGGCCTTCGCCGTGGGCGGTGAGCAGCTCGCCGCCGCCTCGGCCGGCTACCCCCTGGAGGAGCCGCACCCCGGCCACGCCGTGCAGGACCCCGAGCTGATCCTGCAGGCGGTGCTGGACACCGTCCGCGCGGTGGTCGGGGAGGTCGGGGCGGAGCGCGTGGCGGGGCTGTCCTTCAGCGCCGCGATGCACAGCCTGCTCGGGCTCTCGCCCGAGGGAGAGCCCCTCACCCCGCTTGTCACCTGGGCGGACACCCGGGCCAGCGTCCAGGCGGAACGGCTGCGCGCGAGCGCGGGCGGCCTCGCCCTGCACCGGCGCACGGGCACCCCGGTGCACCCCATGTCGCCGCTGCCCAAGCTCGTCTGGTTCCACGACCAGGAGCCCAAGCTGTGCGAGCACGTCGCCTTCTGGGCCGGCATCAAGGAGTTCGTGCTGCTGCGGCTGTGCGACGCGCTCGTGGTGGACCACTCGGTGGCCTCGGCCACCGGTCTGATGAACATCCACGAGCTGGCCTGGGACGGCGAGGCCCTCGCCCACGCCGGGATCCTGCCCGAGCAGCTGCCCGAGCTGGTGCCCACCACCCACGTCCTGCCCGGGCTCACGGACGAGGGCGCCCGGGCCACGGGGCTGCCCGCCACCGTGCCTGTGGTGGTGGGGGCCAGCGACGGCCCGCTGGCCAACCTCGGCCTGGGCGCGGTCCGGCCCGGGGTGGCGGCCTGCTCGATCGGCACGAGCGGCGCGCTGCGCGTCGTCGTCGACCGTCCCGTGGTGGACCCGCTGGGACGGGTCTTCTGCTACGCCCTGACCCCGGGGCGCTGGGTGGTCGGCGGGGCGATCAACAACGGCGGCGTGGTCCTGGGCTGGGCCGGGGACGCCCTCGCCCCCGACCTGGGGGAGGAGCCGGAGGAGGAGCTGCTCGCGCTCGCGGGGAGCGTCCCGGCCGGGTCCGGGGGGCTGCTCATGCTGCCCTACCTGCTGAGCGAGCGCGCCCCGCACTGGAGCTCCCTGCCCAAGGGCGCCTACGTGGGGCTGACCCGCGCCCACCGCCGCGCACACCTGGTGCGCGCGGCCCTGGAGGGGGTGTGCCAGCAGCTCGGCCTGGTCCTGCAGTCGATGCGCTCGGCCGGTCTGGCCGTGGAGCAGATCCGCGCCACCGGCGGCTTCGCCCGCAGCCCGCTGTGGCGGCAGCTGCTCGCCGACGTCCTCGGCACGGACATCTCCTTCGCCTCGGGCCACGAGGGCTCCGGGTTCGGCGCCGCGCTGCTCGGGATGCAGGCGCTCGGGCTGATCGAGTCCGTCGACGTGGCCGCGGACCTGGTGGAGGTCGAGTCCGTGGTGCGCCCGGACCCCGCCGACGCCGCGGTCCACGCGTCCCTGCAGCCGGTGTTCGAGCAGCTCTACGAGGCCCTCGTGCCCACGTTCACGTCCCTGCGCCGGCTGGCGCCCGCCCTGCCGCTCGAGCGCGACTGACCCTCCCGGCGGCTCCGACCCGGCCGTGTCGACCGGGCCGTGCCCGCCGGCGCCCCGTGACGATTCCGTGCACGCTCCGGAGGGCGCACCGGCGGGCCCGCGTGGGAGAATGGACCTGTTCTGCGGCGCCTGCGGGCCCGAGCGGCCCCGCACCGCGGATCGCCGGTGCCGAGGGGGCCCGCGATGATCTCGAGAACGGACGTGGAAGAACTCCACCGGCAGGTCCGTGGCCCGGTCCTGCTGCCGGACGAGGCCGGCTTCGCGCAGGAGGTCGCCGGCTTCAACCTGGCCGCCGTCCACCACCCGGACGCGGTGGCGGGCGTAACCGACGCCGCCGACGTGGTGGCCGTGATGCGGTGGGCCGCCGCCCACCACGAGCCCGTGGGGGTGCAGTCCACGGGCCACGGCGCGGACCAGCCCATGGAGGGCGGAGTGCTCGTCACGACCCACCGGATGCAGGAGATCGAGGTCGACCCCCGCCGCCGGACCGCGCGGATCGGCGCCGGCGTGCGGTGGCGCCGCGTGATCGACGCGGTCGCGCCCCACGGCCTCGCGGTCCTCACCGGTTCGGCCAGCGACGCCGGGGCGGTCGGCTACACCCTGGGCGGCGGGCTGCCGGTGCTCGGACGGATCTTCGGCTTCGCCGCCGACCACCTGCTGGGCCTCGAGGTGGTGACCCCCGACGGGCGGCTGCGCCACGTGGACGCCCGGCACGAGCCGGAGCTGTTCGCCCTGCTGCGCGGGGGCAAGGGCAACCTGGGCCTCGTCACCGCGATGACCATGGACCTCGTCCCCCTGGAGGAGCTCTACGGCGGCGGGATCTTCTACCCCGGCACCGACGCCCAGGAGGTGCTGAGCGCGTTCAGCCGGTGGGCGCCCACCCTGCCGGAGCGCGCCTCGACGTCCGTTGCCCTGCGCTGGATGCCGCACGACCCGACCGTCCCCGAGCAGCTGCACAAGCGGATGCTCGTGCACCTGCGCTTCTGCTGGGTCGGTCCGGAGGAGGAGGGCGCCCGGGTCCTCGAGCCGATGCGGGCGGTCTCCCGGCCGGTCCTGGACCTGGTGGGGCCCATGGACTACCGGGACATCGACCAGGTGCACATGGACGCCACCGAGCCGGGCCTCTACGTGCTCACCGGGGAGTTCCTGCGGGAGTTCGACGCCGCCGCGGTCATGACGCTGCTGCAGAGCGCCGGGCCAGGCAGCCGGTGCCCGCTGCCGGAGGTGGGGATCCGGCTGATGGGCGGAGCCTTCGCCCGGACCGACGGCGTCGAGGACGCGGTCTCGGGGCGGGACGCGGCGTTCTTCCTGGAGCTCATCGGTTGGCTCGCGCCCCACGTGGCCGCGGCGACGCCCCCGGCGCTGGCCGAGATCCTGCAGGCCATGGCCCCGTGGTCCACGGGCCGGGCCTTCGTGAACATGCACGGGGTTCCGGGCGGGGAGACCGAGCACGCCCGGGCGTGGTCCGAGGAGGTCTACGCCCGTCTGGTCCGGGCCAAGGCGCTCTACGACCCGGACAACCTGCTGCGCTTCCAGCACGTGGTCGGCCAGGAGCGCCGGCCTCCCGGCCTCGGCCAGCCGGCGGACAGCTCCGCGTGATGGACTGGCGGCAGCACCGCGGCGCTCCCGCGCGCGGTGACCACTCTCGGAAGGAGACGTGATGGTGAACTTCAAGGGGCTCACGGCCAAGGCCAAGCAGCTCGCCCAGCGCAACCCGGACAAGGTCGACAAGGTCCTCGACCAGGCCGGCAGCTTCGTGGACAAGCGCACCGGGCGCAAGTACGAGCGCCACGTGGACACGGTCCAGCAGAAGGCCCGCCAGTTCCTCGGCGGGGGCCGCGCCCCCGGCGACCGGACCTCCGGCGGCCCGGCCACGGGCGGCCCCAGCATGGGCGGCCCGGCGACCGGCGGCCCCAGCATGGGCG
>NZ_PDDL01000044.1:0-28010 GCF_020833785.1 Kocuria sp. CCUG 69068 | reverse complement strand
GTCGGCTCCGCCTCGTACTGCCGGGCGCCGGCGAGCGCCCAGGCCGGGGGCTCGTCCTCGCCCGAGAGGGCCCAGGCGGCCTGCCGGGCGGCACCGAGGGCCACGTACTCCGCCGGGGCGGGGACGAGCACGGGACGGCCGAGCACGGCCGGGGCGAGCCGGCGCACCGCCTCGGACTGCGCGCCGCCGCCGATCAGGAGGATCCGCTCCGCAGCGGTGCCGGTGGCCCGCTCGAGCGCGGCCACGCCGTCGGCGAGGGAGCAGAGCAGGCCCTCCACGCAGGCCCGGGCGATGTCCTCCCGGCCGGTGCGCGAGGACATCCCGTGCAGGGTGGCGCGGGCCTCGGGCCGGTCGGGCGTGCGCTCCCCGTCGAGGTAGGGGAGCAGGGTGACGCCGCCCGCCCCGGGACGGCCCGCGAGGGCGAGCTCGGCGAGGCCCGCGTGGTCGACGCCCAGCACCCGGGCTCCGAACTCCAGGATCCGGGCGGCGTTGAGGGTCGTGGCCATGGGCAGGTAGCGGCCGGTGGCGTCGGCGAAGCCGGTCACCAGCCCGCTGGGGTCCGCGGTGCGGGTCTCCGAGACCATGGCCGCGACCCCGGAGGTGCCGATCGACAGGGACACGTCGCCGGGGCCGAGCGTGACGCCCAGCGCGGCGGCCATGTTGTCGCCCGTGCCGGCCGCGAGCACCGCCCCCGCGGCCGTGCGGCCCATGACCGCGTTCGGGGCGGTGGCCACCTGCGGGAGCTCGAGGTCGTGGCCGAGCGCCTGCTCCACGAGGGCGTGGTCCCAGGCGCCGGTGCGCGTGGAGAAGTAGCCGGTCCCGGAGGCGTCGCCGCGGTCGGTGAAGAAGGACGACCGGTCGGCGTCGAGGTGGTGGGACAGGTAGTCGTGGGGCAGCAGCACCCGGTGGGTGCGGGCGGCGTGCTCCGGCTCGTGCTCCGCCATCCAGCGCAGCTTGGTGGACGTCATGGACGCGACCAGCACGCTGCCGAGCTCCTCGGCGCAGGCGGCCGCACCGCCCATCTCCTCGACGAGCCGGCGGGCCTGCGGCGCCGAGCGGGTGTCGTTCCACAGCAGGGCGTCGCGCACCACGGCGCCGTGCTCGTCGAGGGCGACCATCCCGTGCTGCTGGCCCCCGACGGAGACCGCGGCGGCCTCCGCGAGGAAGGGCCCGGCGGCGTCGTCGAGCGCGGCGAGCCAGGCCCGGGGGTCCACCTCGGTCCCGTCCGGGTGGGGGGCGCGGCGCTGCGCGAGGACCTCGCCGGTGCCGGCGTCGACGAGGAGCGCCTTGGTGGACTGGGTGGAGGAGTCGATGCCCAGGACGGTGGTGCGTGCCATGAAGAACCTCGGTGCGGGGTCGGGACGGAGCGGCGAGGGCGCCGCGGGACGGGACGCGCAGTGCCCGGCCCGGCGCAGGGGGGGATGTGCGCCGGACCGGGCCGGGACGGGGCCGGCACCCCGGAGGGGGTGGGTGCCGGCCCCGGGCGTCTCAGCCCCGGGCGCCCATGAGGTGCTCGACGGCGAGCTGGTGCAGGCGCACGAAGCCGTAGTTGCGCTCCGACGGGCCCGTCAGGTCGAGGTCCTCGTAGGCGCTGCGGTCGGCGAGGAACGCCTCGAGGTCCTCGCCCTCGGCGAGGGTCGGCTCGCCGAGCTCGAGGATGCCGGACTGCTCCATGGCCTCCTGGACGTCGGGGTCCTGGCGGAAGGCCACCGCCCGCTCCTTCAGCAGCAGGTACATCCGCATGTTCGCCGCGGCCGAGTCCCAGACGCCGTCGAGGTGCTCGGTGCGGGAGGGCTTGTAGTCGAAGTGCCGGGCCCCCTGGTAGGCGCCCGGCAGGGACGGGAACCCGTTCTCCAGCAGGTCCACCGTGAAGAAGGCGCTGATCAGGTTGCCGTGGCCGAACACCAGGTCCTGGTCGTACATCGGGCCGTTCTGCCCGTTGAGGTCGATGTGGAACAGCTTCTCGCACCACAGCGCCTCGGCGAGGCCGTGCGTGTAGTTCAGCGTGGCCATCTGCTCGTGCCCGGTCTCCGGGTTCACGCCCACGACGTCCCCGTTCTCGAGTCGGTCGATGAACGCGAGGGCGTGCCCGATGGTCGGCAGGAAGATGTTGCCGCGGGGCTCGTTGGGCTTCGGCTCGAGGCCGATGCGCATGTCGTAGCCCTGGGACTTGATGTACCCGGCCACGGTGTCGATGCCCTCGGCGTAGCGGTCCAGGGCGGCGTAGAGGTCCTTGGAGGAGTCGTACTCGGTGCCCTCGCGCCCGCCCCACATCACGAAGGTCGTGGCGCCGAGCTCGGCGGCGAGGTCCACGTTGCGGAGCACCTTGCGCAGGCCGTAGCGCCGGACCCGCCGGTCGTTGGACGTGAACGCGCCGTCCTTGAAGATCGGCTCCGCGAAGGTGTCCGTGGTGACCATCTCGCAGACCATGCCGGTCTCGTCCATGGTCTGCTTCAGCTGCCCGATCAGCTTCTCGCGCTGGGCCTCGGTGGCGTCGAAGGGGATCAGGTCGTTGTCGTGGAAGGTGAAGCCCCAGGCGCCGAGCTCCTTGAGCTTGCGCACGGACTCGAGGGGGTCGAGCTCGGGCCGGGAGGCGGTGCCGAACTGGTCGCGGGCGGCCCAGCCCACGGTCCACAGGCCGAAGGAGAACTTGTCCGCGGGGGACGGGGTGAGTGACGGGGCGAGGGAGGTCGCGGGGGAGGAGGTGGGCATCGGAGGTCCTTTCCCAGTTGGTTAGTTTCCGTTACTTACTATAGGAGCTGGGATACCGTGGGGGAAGACCGCCGGCGGATTTTCTGCCGTCCGGTCGGCCGGGATCCGCGCCGGACCCGGTCCTCTCGGCACCAGAGGAGAGTCGTCCGTGCAGTCGAGCCACCTGCGGGAGCACAACCTCTCCACCGTGCTGCGCGCCGTCGCCGGGGCGGACGCGCCGGTCTCGCGCGCCGCGCTCGCCAAGCTCACCGGGCTCACGAAGCCCACCGTGTCCAAACTGGTGCAGGAGCTGCTCGAGGCGGGTCTGCTCGTCGAGGGCCGGCAGACGGCCGCGCGGGTGTCCGGGCGGCCGACGATCCCCCTGACCGTGGCCCGGGGGACCGTGCTGGGCGTGGGCCTGGAGATCGCCGCCGACCACCTCGCGTGCCTCGTCACGGATCTCGGCGGCCGCGTCCTGCACGAGGAGTCCCGTTTCGGGGCCTTCGCCGGGGCGTCCGTGGACGAGGTCGCCTCCGTGCTGGCCGGTCTGCTGGACACCGCCCTGGCGCCCCGCCGGGACGTGCCCGTGGCCGGGATCTGCGTCTCGGTCCCCGGCCGGCTCTCCACGGACCGCGCCACCGTGCTCTCCGCCCCCAACCTCGCCTGGCAGGACGTCCCGCTGGTCGAGCGGCTCCGGGAGCACCCGGCGTTCCGGGGCCCGGGGCTCACCGCCGGCAACGACAGCATGCTCGCCGCGCGCACCGAGGTCCTGCGCCGGCCGGGCGCGTCCTTCCTCTTCCTGCACGGCCAGACCGGCATCGGCGGCGCCGTGGTCCTGGAGGGGCGCATCCTCCGCGGTGAGCACGGCTGGGCGGGGGAACTGGGCCACGTCACGATCACCCCCGGCGGGGAGCTGTGCCGGTGCGGGCGGCGCGGCTGCCTCGAGGCCTACGCCAGCTACCACGCGCTGCGGGGCCGGACCGGCCTGCCGGAGGACGTCCGGATCGAGGACCTCGTGGCGGCCACGGCGGAGCGGCTGCAGAGCCGGGAGGCGGTCATGGAGATGATCGGGCGGCCCCTCGGCGTGGTGCTCGCGAACTCGATGAACGTCCTGGACCTGTCGACGGTCGTGCTCTCCGGGTACTTCGCCCCGATCGCCCCGGAGCTGGAGCCCGTGCTGCGCGAGGTCCTGGAGGCGCACGCGCTCACGGCGGAGGTGGGGCCCGTCGAGATCCAGCGCTCCGCCGCGGAGGCCCATCCCGCCCTGACCGGCGCGGCCGCCACGGCCCTCGAGGCCATTTACGACTCGCCGGCCCGCTGGATCGACCGGCGCTGACTCGCCCCCGTCCGGGGACGACGACGGGGCCCGCTCGCACGAGCGGGCCCCGTCGCGCTCCGGCCGGGTCCGGGCGATCGGCTCAGCGGAACGCGGGGTGGTGCTCCCACTTCGCGTCGCCGCCGGGCTGCGAGCGGACCAGGGCCTCCTGGAGGGCGTCGTAGGCCGGCTTGCGCTCGTAGTCGCCCTCCATGGTCAGGGCGTCCCCGTAGCCGGGGAAGGTGTTCGGCACCCAGGAGTGCTCGTCGAGCACGCCCCACACGGTGAAGGAGTTGCAGTCCTCCACGGCCAGGCACGCCTCGAGGGCCGTGCGGTACCAGTCGGCCTGCTTCCGGCGCAGCTCGTCGGTCATCCGGTCGTCGCCGTCGACCGGTCCGCGGACGTCGATCTCGGTGACGGCCGTCTCCAGCCCCAGGTCGTCGAAGCGCTGGAGGTTCTGCTGCATGCGCCCGTCGAAGCCGTACTGGAGGCCGAGGTGGGTCTGCATCCCGAAGCCGTGGACCGGCACGCCCTGCGCGAGCAGGTCCTGGATCAGCGCGTAGTAGGCGTCGGACTTCGCGTTGAGGCCCTCCACGTTGTAGTCGTTGAAGAACAGCTGGGCGTTCGGGTCGGCCTCGTGGGCCCAGCGGAAGATGTCGGCGATGATCTCCGGGCCCAGCTCCCGCAGCCAGATGTTCTCCTGCAGGCGCAGGTTCCCGCTGTCGTCGAAGATCTCGTTGGCGACCTCCCACTGCTGGATGCGCCCCTCGTAGTGGCCGACCACCGTGTGGATGTGCTCCTTGAGGATGGCGCGCAGCTCGTCGGGGGTGTAGTCGCCTTCCTCGAGCCAGTCGGGGTTCTGGCTGTGCCAGAACAGGGTGTGGCCGCGCACGACCTGCCCGTTGGCCTCGGCGAAGTCGACGATGTCGTCCGCGGGGCCGAACTCGTAGACCCCCTCCTCGGGGTGGATGAACTCCCACTTCATCTGGTTCTCGGGGGTCAGGGAGCTGAACTCCCGCGCCAGGACGGAGCGGTACTCGGGGTCGGAGGGGAAGGGCTCCGGGTAGTCGGCGCTGGTGTGGTGGCCTCCGCCGGCCACGGCGCTGCCGATGCGGAAGTCCTTCGGGATGTTCCAGCGCAGGGTGTCCTGCTTCGCCAGGCCGGGGGGCCGGGTCTCCGGGGCGGCGCTCGCGGCCTGGGGGACCGCGGTGAGGCACAGGGCGGCGACGGCGGTGGCCGCTCCGGCGCGGAGGAGGGGGGCTCGTCTGCTCATGTCGGGGGTTCCTTCATCGGGGGGTGGGGGATTCGCGGGGACGGGTGGGACGGGGCGCGGGCCGCACGGCGGCCCGCGCCCCGGGCTCAGGAGGCGTCGGCGGACGCGGCGAGGGCGCGGTCGGCGACGCGGACCTCGACGGGGGTCGTGAGGACGCGGTCGGCGTCCTCCACGTCCCGGACCGTGCCGGTGACCGTGAACCGGCCCTCGAGGGGCAGGTCCTCGCTGGAGGTGCCGGCGCGCAGGACGAACTCGCCCGGCTCCACGATCCGGCGCACGGCCCGGCCCGTGAACGAGGTGCGGTCGGCGTGGACGGAGAAGACCACGCGGGCGCTCTGCCCGGCCTCCAGCGCGATCTTGGCGAAGCCGACGAGCATCTTCAGCGGCCGGACGACCTGGGCGACGGGGTCGCTCAGGTACAGCTGGACGACCTCCTGGCCGGCCCGGCCGGAGGTGTTGGTCACGGTGACCGCGGCCTCCACGGTGCCGTCGGTGCCGATCTCGGCCGCGGACAGCTCGAGCGCGTCGTAGGAGAAGCTCGAGTAGCCGATGCCGTGGCCGAACGGGTACAGCGGCCGAGGGTCCAGGTTGGAGACGCCCTCCGAGTATCCGCCCAGGGCGGGGGTCAGGTAGGTGCCGGGCTGCCCGCCCACGTGCCGGGGGATCCCCACGGGCAGCCGCCCGGAGGGGTTCACCCGCCCGGAGAGCACTCCGGCGACGGCGTGCCCGCCCTCCTCGCCGGGCATGAAGGCCTGCACCACGGCCGCGCAGCGGTCGTCGAACGCGCCGAGGCTGTAGGGGCGGCCCGTCACGAGCACGAGGACCACCGGGGTGCCCGTGGCGAGCACGGCCTCGACGAGCTCGGCCTGCCGGCCGGGCAGGGACAGGTCCACGACGTCGCAGCCCTCGCCGGAGGTGCCCGTGCCGAAGAGCCCGGCGAGGTCGCCCACGGTGACGACCGCGAGGTCGGCCTCCTCGGCCGCGGCCACGGCCTCGGCGATGCCGCTGGTGTCGGGGTCGGTGAAGTCGACGCCGCGGGCGTGCCGGAAGGTGGTCCCCCCGTCCGCGAACTCCTCGGCGAGGGCGTCGACGATCGAGGTGATCTCGATGCCGGTGCCGGACTCCCCGAAGCGGGACAGGACGTGGTTGGTGAAGCTGTAGCAGCCGAGGAACGCGCGGGGCTGCCCGGCGCTGGGGCCGATGACCGCGACCTTCCGGGCGGTGTCGCGGGCCAGCGGCAGGACGCCCTCGTTCTTGAGCAGGACGACGGACTCCTCGGCCATGCGCCGGGCGAGCCGGCGGTTCGCCGGGGAGTCGAGGTCGACGGCCCCGCCCGCGGTGCCGGGGTCGAAGCCCGGATCCAGCAGGCCCAGCTCGACCTTCTGCGTCAGCACCCGCCGCACCGCGCGGTCGAGCAGGGACTCGTCGAGCGCGCCGTCGCGCACGGCGCCGGCGAGGTCCGCGAAGCAGCCGGTCTCGGGCAGCTCCACGTCCATCCCGGCCGCGAGCGACTGGACGCCGGCGTCGCGGGGGTCCGCGGCGACGTGGTGCATGGACTCCAGGAAGCTCACGGCCCAGTAGTCGGAGACGACCGTGCCCTCGAAGCCCCAGGTCTCCCGCAGGAGGGTGGTGAGCAGCTCGGGGTCGGCGACGGGCGGGACGCCGTCGACGTCCGCGTAGGAGTTCATCACCGCGCCGGCCTGCCCGAGCTTGACGGCCATCTCGAAGGGCACGAGGACGACGTCGCGGAACTCGCGCGGTCCGATCGAGACGGGGGCGTGGTTGCGCCCGGCGCGGGAGGTGGAGTAGCCCGCGAAGTGCTTCAGGGTGGCGATCACGCCGGCCTCCTGCAGCCCCCGGACGTACTCGGTGGTCAGGGTGCCCACGAGGTAGGGGTCCTCGCCGACGGTCTCCTCGACGCGGCCCCAGCGGTAGTCGCGGACGACGTCGAGCACGGGGGAGAGGCCGAGGTGGACGCCCACGCCCTTCATGTCGGCGCCGATGTGCCGGGCCATGGTGCGGACCAGCTCGGGGTCGAAGGCGGCGCCCCAGGCGATCGCGGCCGGGTAGCAGGTGGCCCCCAGGGTGGTGAACCCGGTGAGGCACTCCTCGTGGGCGATGGCCGGGATCCCGAGCCGGGAGGTCTCCACGACCTGGCGCTGCAGGGTGCGCAGGTGCTCCACCCCGTCCGCGGCCGAGATCGGCGCGCTGCCGAAGGCCCGGGTGATGTGGCCGAGACCGTGCGCGATCGCGGCCTCGAAGGTCGAGCGGTCGTCGGCGAAGGCGGACTCCATGGGGGCCGCGCCGCCCGTGGCCTCCTCCGGGTCGGGGCGCAGCCAGTAGCTGCCGAGCTGACCGGCCTTCTCCTCGAGGCTCAGCTCCTGCAGCAGGGCGTCGACGCGTTCGGCGACGGGGCGGGCGGGGTCGTTCCAGGGTGCTGTCATGGGGGTGTTCTTTCTGCTCGGTGGGCGCGTCACTTGCCGAAGCCGGCGGTGAGCCCGGCGACGAGGTGCCGGCGCCCGAAGACGTAGAGGACGAGGATCGGCAGCGCCGAGAGGACGACGGCGGCCAGGACGGCGGGGATGTCGGCCTGGAACTCCCCCTGGTAGGTCCACAGGGACAGGGGCAGCGTGCGCTTCGCGGAGCTCTGCGTGAGGATCAGCGGGAACAGGAAGTTGTTCCAGCTGTTGAGGGCGTTGTAGACGCCCACGGTGGTGATGGCGGGCAGGCTCAGCGGCAGCACGAGCGTGCGGAAGACCTTCCAGTCGCCGGCGCCGTCGAGGGTCATGGACTCGTAGAGCTCGTTGGGGATGTCCCGCATGAAGTTCGTCAGGATCAGGACCGTGATCGGGATCCCGGACGCGATCCCGGGCAGGATCAGGGCGGCCAGGGTGTCGTAGAGGCCGAGCTGGACGATGATCAGGTAGATCGGGATGATCGTCGCCTGGATCGGGATGGCGATGCCCAGCAGGAACAGCCGGTTCGAGAACACGGCCAGCCCGCTCCGGCTGCGCACGATCACGTAGGACGCGAGCAGGGACAGGAAGACGATCCCGGCCACCGTGAACACGACCACGACCACGCTGTTGAGGAAGTACTGGACGAACTGGTTCTGCAGGACCGTGGCGTACGGCGCGAACGTCGGGGACGAGGGCAGCAGCGGGTTCGTGGAGTAGTAGTCCTCGCGGGGCTTCAGGCTCGTGATGGCGATGTAGTAGATCGGGATGATGATCGCGCCCAGCCACAGCCAGCCGCCGACGGCCGCCGGGATGTTCGGGAGCCCCCGGCGCCGGCGGGCGGGACGGGCGGCCGCCGGCCGGGCGTCCGGGCGGGGCGCGCCCCCGGGCCGCGTGCGCACGGGAGGGGTGTCCGTGGTTCGTGTGCTCATGGGACTACGCACCTTCCGCCTGGCTCTCCATCTTTTCGGCCCCGGTGAGCCGTTGCAGGCCGAGGGCGAGGGTGAGCCCCACGGCGACGAGGATGACCGCCAGGACACTGGCCTCGCCCATCTGGTTGCTGCGGAATCCGGTCAGGTACATGTCCAGGGGCAGGATCCGGGTCGCGGTGCCCGGCCCGCCCCCGGTGAGGGCGAAGACGAGGTCGAAGTAGGTCAGGGAGCCGACCAGCATCAGCGTGGAGGACGTCACGATGGTGTACTTCAGCTGCGGCAGCGTGATCGAGAAGAACTGCCGCACCGTGCCCGCGCCGTCGATGGTGGCGGCCTCGTACATGGTCCGCGGGATCTGCCGGACCCCCGCCTGGTAGAGCAGCGAGTGGAAGGGGATGAAGGACCACGAGATGACGACGACGACGACGTAGAACGCCAGGCTCCCGTCACCCAGCCAGTCCTGCCGCAGCAGCGCCGCGTCGAACGCCCGCGACAGCCCGAAGTTCGGGTCGAGCAGGGCCTTGAAGGCGATGCCGATCGCCGCGGCCGAGAAGAGCATCGGCAGGAAGTACAGGACGGAGAGGAACTCCCGGTACCGCTGGCGGCCGGCCATGAACACGCCGAGCAGCAGGCTCAGCGGGAACTGCACGGCGTAGCTCAGCAGCGTGAGCTGGACCGTCAGCACCATCGCCTGCCGCGAGACCGGGTTCTCGAGCACGGACACCCAGTTCTCGCCCCCGGTCCACTGCGGGGTGCCCAGGCCGTCCCACTCCATGAAGGACAGCACCAGGACGCCCAGCAGCGGACCGATCGCGAAGATGCCGAAGAAGACCAGGGCGGGCGCCAGCATCCAGTTGCTGGGGCCGGCGCCCGCCCGGGCCCTCCGCCGGGTGGAGGAGCGCACGAGCATCAGAGCGTCCCGTTCATCGCGGTCTGGAACTCCTCGGGGCTCATCTCGCCGGCGAAGACCTGGCTGAGGTTGGTCAGCAGGGCCTGTCCCTGGTCGGCCGGGAGCGCCTGGTCCCAGGAGAGCTGGAAGTTCGGCGCGTCCTGGACCATCGAGTAGGCGAAGTCGAGGTACTCCGGGTGCTCGGTCTCGGCGATCCTGTCCTCCACGCCGTCCACGGCGGGGATCAGCCCGGCGTCGAAGAGCGTGTCGACCGCGGCGTCGTCGAGGTTCATGTCGTCGAGGTACTCGAGGGCCGTGGCCTGCTCCTCCTCGGACGCGTCCGCGGACACGGCCCAGAAGTTCGCCGGGTTGCCCACGATGTTCTGCGGGTCGCCCTGTCCGCCCTCGATCTCGGGGAACGTGGTGTAGCCCAGGTTGCCCTCGGCGGTCCACTCGGGGGCGTCGGTGAGGAAGCTGGAGTAGACCCAGCTGCCGTGCAGCATCATGGCCGCCTGGTCGGTGTGCACGAGCGCCACGTCGGCGCCCGCGTCGGCCACCACGGATCCGTAGGCGTCGCCGAAGCCGCCGGCCTCGACGAGCTCCTGGATCTTCTCCAGGGCCTGGGTGATCGCCGGGTGCGACCACGCGTCCTCCTCGCCGTCCACGACGGCCTGGAACACCTCGGGCCCGCCGATCCGGTCGGTGAGGTACTGGATCCACATGAGGTACGGCCACTGGCTGGAGCCGGCCACGGAGATCGGCGTGACGCCCTCGGCCTTGAAGGCCTCCACGGCGTCCAGCATCTCCTCCCACGTGGTGGGGACCTCGACGCCGGCCTCCTCGAAGAGCTTGGTGTTGTAGTACAGGATGACGGGCTGGGTGTTGTTGTTCGGGACGGCGTAGAGCTTCCCGTCCACCTTGCCGGTCTCCAGCACGGAGTCGAGGGCGCGCTCCTCCATCTCGGGGATCTCCCCGGTCAGCTCCACCACGCTGCCGTTCTCGACGTAGCTCTCCAGGGTGTCGCCGCCCCAGTTGTAGATCAGGGTCGGCGCGTTGCCGGAGCCGACGCTGGTGCGGATCTTCTCCTTGAAGGCGTCGTTCGCGAAGTACTCGGCGGTGATGGGGCTGTCGCCGTTGGCGTCGTTCCACGCCTGGAAGGAGCTGCGGAACGTCTCCTCGGCGCCGCCGGTCAGCGTCCAGGCGCTGGCGCCGCCCTCGCCGCCCCCGCCGCCGGGCTGGGCCCCGGCGCTGCACCCGGCCAGGGTCAGGGCCGCGGCGCCCACGAGCGCGATGCGGGACAGCGAGCGGGGGGAGAAGGGGCCCCGGTGGGCGCCGGCGGGCGCGGGGCGGAGGCTGCGGTGGGTGGTCATGGCGTTCTCCTCGTCGTCGAGCAATGCATTGCGCCTACGAAACTTTTCGTGTAGCGTTTCGTTGCGAGAAGAGTAAGTGGCCTGTTTCACACCCGTCAACCCCCTGGTGTGACCGGGGCCACTGCGGCGAAGTGCGTCGAAACGTTTCGCCGTCCGCCCGTGACCCGCCCGCGTCCGAGGAGATCGTCCCGCATGAAGAGAACCACGCTGAGCCAGGTGGCCGCCCAGGCCGGCGTCTCCAAGGGCACGGTCTCCAAGGTGCTCAACGGACGCCCCGACGTGGGGGAGGACACGCGGGAGCGGGTCCGGGCCGCGGTCGCCGACCTCGGCTACACGGGCTCGGCCGCCCGCCGGCCCCGGACGGCCATCGTGCTCGTCTTCGACACCCTCGAGAGCAACTACTCCCTCCAGGTGATGGCCGGCGCCGTGGACGCCTGCGGCCGCGCCGAGGCCGACCTCATGCTGAGCACGCTGCCGAGCCTGGAGCAGGGCGACGTCCCCCCGTTCTCCGAGGACTGGTTCGCCCGCTGCGGCCGCACGGGCGAGACCGCGGTCATCGCCGTGACCACCCCGCTGACCGCGGAGCAGGTGGCCGCCGCGGCCCACGCGCAGGTCCCGCTGGTGGCCATCGACCCCGTGAACAGCCTGCCGTCCACGGTCCCCAGCATCGGCTCCACCAACTGGGCCGGCGGGCACGAGGCCACCACCCACCTCCTGGGGCTCGGGCACCGCCGGATCGGCCACCTCAGCGGCGCCGGGGGCTCGGTCCCGGCGCGCGAGCGCCTGGCCGGCTACCGCAGCGCCCTGGAGGACGCCGGGGTGCCGCACGACCCCGGGCTCGTGACGGGCGGCGGGTTCAGCTACGAGGCGGGCTTCGCCGGCGCCCAGGAGCTGCTCGAGCTCGAGGATCCGCCCACGGCCCTGTTCGCGGCCTCCGACGAGGCCGCCCTCGGCGCCTTCGAGGCCGCCCGGCAGGCGGGGCTGCGGGTGCCCGAGGACCTCAGCGTGGTCGGCTTCGACGACACGCTGCTCGCGCGCTGGGCCTCGCCCAAGCTGACCACGGTGCGCCAGCCCCTGCACGCCATGGGCGAGATGGCCGTCGAGCGCGCGATCACCCTGCTGGCCGGCGGGTCCCGCCGGGTCCACCCGCTCCAGCTCCAGACCTCGCTCGTCGAGCGCTCCTCCACCGCCGCGCCCCGGGGCGCGGCGGACGGGGTGGTCACTCCCGGATGAGGCGGGCCCGGCCGGCCTGCCAGCCGAAGACCGCCGCGAGCGTGCCGACCGCCGCGAACATGACGCCCGCCGCGGCGAAGCCCCCGGTCCAGTGCAGCAGCTGCCCCACCAGGAAGGTGCCCGAGGAGCCCACGCCGTAGCCGACGCCCTGCATCATGCCCGAGAGCCGCACCGCCATGTGGCTGCTGCGGGTCCGCAGCGCGATCATCGTCAGGGCCACGGCGGTGAGGCTGCCCTGGCCCAGCCCCAGCAGCCCGGTCCAGACCCAGATCAGCTGGAGGGGCCCGAAGATCGAGAGCACGAAGCCGCCGCCGGCCATGAGGGCCACCGCGGCGTTGAGCACCCGCTGGTCGGCCATCCGCGCGGCCAGGACCGGGGCGAAGAGCGAGCCCGTCATCTGGAGCAGGATGGACACGGCCACGATCAGCCCGGCGGCGGCGCCGTCGATCCCGCGGTCCCGCAGGATGGGGGCGAGCCACGCGAAGACGCTGAAGGACATCATCGCCTGGAAGACCATGAACAGGGTGATCTGCCAGGCCACCGGCGAGCGCCAGGGGCCGGGCCCGTCGGTCCCTGGCGGCGGGGGGCCGGGCGCCCGGCGGCGGAGCGCCACCGGCACGAGCAGCGCCACCACCACGGCCGCGGGCACCGCCCACACCGCCAGGGAGCCCCGCCAGGAGCCCGTGGCCTGGAACACCGGGTAGGTGAGGCCCGCGCCGAGGGCGGCGGACGCGCAGATCGCGGTGGTGTAGAGCCCGCTCATCAGGCCGATCCGGTGGGCGAAGTCCCGCTTGACGATGGACGGCAGCAGCACGTTGCCCAGGGCGATCGCGGCGCCGCACGCGACCGTCCCCGCGAGCAGCAGCGGCAGGGCGCTCGCCCCGGGCAGGGGCAGCCCGCGGGCCACCAGGCCCAGGGTCAGGACCACCATCGCGCCCAGCAGCACGTTCTCGGACCCGAACCGGCGGGCCAGGCGCGGCGCGAACGGCGCGAAGACGCCGAGCAGCGTCACCGGGGCGGTGGTCAGCACGGTGACCGCCCACCCGGGGAGGCCGGCGGCCGCGGTGATCTCCGGGAGGATCGCGGAGAAGCTGGAGAAGACCGTGCGCAGGTTCAGGCCCACCAGGACCACGCACACGGCGAGGTAGACGAGCGCCCGGCGGGACGTGGGGGCGCTCGGCGGATCGGCGCTCGGGCTCGGCACGGGGAGGTCTCCTCGGGGCTGGCGGGCAGGCCGGCCCCGCGAGGGGCGGCCCGGACAGGCTCCACGGTACTGCGACAGCGCTCCGACCCCGTGCAGCGCCGGTGCCGTGCACGCGGGGCGCCCCGGGTCAGTGCAGGAGCAGGCCGGCGAGGAGGACGGCCGGGAAGGAGAGGAACGAGCTGAGGAGGATGATGTCGCGGGCGGCGTTGGCCGGCATCCGGAACTGGGACGAGAACAGGAACACGTTCTGGGCCGTGGGCAGGGCCGCCATGACGACCACGCCCAGCAGCTCGGTGCCGCCCAGGCCGAACCCGAACCTGCCGATCGCCCACGCCAGCACGGGCATCGCGACCACCTTGACCAGCGTCCCGCCGAGCACGTCCGGCACGAGCGCGCGGTTCCGGAACGGGCGCTGCCCGTGCAGTCCCATCCCGAACAGCAGGAGCAGCAGGGGGACGGACGCCTGGCCGAGCATCTCGAGGGGGGCCCACAGCACCTCGGGCACCTCCACGCCGGTCGCGGAGAGCAGCACTCCGGCCGCGGTGCCGACCGTGACGGGGTTCGCCACCGACCGCACGATCGTGCGGCCGGTCGAGGTGCTCGTCCGCCCGGGGGCCGCCGTCCTGATTGCCGCTCCCGGACCGGCACGGCGCGACGGGCGGGTGGCCCAGGAGAACACGAGCAGATAGAGCGGGGCGATCACCAGCAGCTGGGCCAGCAGCACGGAGACCACGGGCGCGGCGCTGCCCACCGCGTAGAGCGCGATGGGCAGCCCGATGTTCCCGGCGTTCACGTAGGAGGAGGCCATGGCGCCGACCGCCGTGCGGGCCGCTCCCCGGCGCAGCACCAGGCCGCTGTACAGGGCGAAGAGCGCACCCGCCATCGCGGCGGTGGCGAGGGCGATCGGGGTGTAGACCCCGAGCACGGCCCCGAGGTCGGTGCCCGCCACGAGCACCACCATCAGCGCCGGATTGGTCAGGTAGTAGATGACGGGGGTGAGGCCCGCACGCATGGTGCGGGCCTCACCGGGCAGCAGCGCGGCGGTGGCGAAACCGACGGCCGTGAGCACGGCCACCACGCCGAAGCCCAGCAGCACCCCCGTCATCCGGCCGCTCCTCTCCGGCTCAGCGGACCAGGCAGGGGCGCTTCGGGTCGAAGCTCCAGCCCTCGATGAGGTACTGCATGGCCGCGGCGTCGTCGCGGGCGCCCAGCCCGTGCTCGAGGTAGAGCTCGTGGGCCTCCGCCAGGCGCTCGCGGTCCAGCTCCACGCCGAGGCCCGGGCTCGCGGGCACCCGGATCTCGCCGTCGCGGATGCGCAGCGGCTCCCGGGTGAGGCCCTGGCCGTCCTGCCAGATCCAGTGCGTGTCCAGCGCGGTGATCTCGCCCGGTGCCGCCGCACCCACGTGGGTGAACATGGCCAGGGAGATGTCGAAGTGGTTGTTGGAGTGGGAGCCCCACGTCAGCCCGAACTCGTGGCACAGCTGGGCCACGCGCACGGAGCCGGCCATCGTCCAGAAGTGCGGGTCCGCCAGCGGGATGTCCACGGCGCCGGCACGCACCGCGTGGGACATCTCGCGCCAGTCGGTGGCGATCATGTTCGTCGCCGTCGGCAGGCCGGTGGCCCGCCGGAACTCCGCCATCACCTCGCGGCCGGAGAACCGGCCCTCGGCGCCGCACGGGTCCTCGGCGTAGGCGACCACGCCCTGCATCCGCCGGCCCAGCCGGACGGCCTCCTCGAGCAGCCAGCCGCCGTTGGGGTCGAGGGTGACCCGGGCCTCGGGGAACCGCTCCTTGATCGCCGTGACGGCGTCGACCTCGAAGTCGCCGGCCTGGACGCCGCCCTTGAGCTTGAAGTCCTTGAAGCCGTACCGCTCCCGGGATGCCTCGGCCAGGCGCACGATGCCCTCGGGGGTCATCGCCTCCTCCCGGCGCACCCGCTCCCACTGGTCCGCGCCGTGGGGCTCGCGCAGATACGGCAGGCCGGTGCTGTCCGGGTCGCCCACGAAGAACAGGTAGCCCAGCATGGGCACCGAGGCGCGCTGCTGCCCGTCGCCGAGCAGCTCGGCCACCGGCACGCCCAGGAACTGCCCGTGCAGGTCCAGGAGGGCGGACTCGATGCCGGTCACGGCGTGCACGGTGGTGCGCAGGTCGAAGGTCTGCAGGCCGCGCCCGCCGGCGTCCCGGTCCGCGAAGGCCGCGGCGACCCGGCGCAGCAGGGTGCGGAACAGCGCCACGGGCTGCCCCGCCAGCAGCCCGGCAGCCTCCTCGATCGTGGCGCGGATCGCCTCCCCGCCCGGGACCTCGCCCAGGCCGGTCCGCCCGTCGGAGTCCGTCACGATCACCACGTTGCGGGTGAAGAACGGCCCGTGGGCGCCGGAGAGGTTGAGCAGCATGGAGTCGTGCCCCGCGACGGGCACGACCTCGAGCCGTGCGACGGTGGGCTGGGCGCTCATGCGCGGTCTCCTTCCCGGGGGCCGGCCAGCTGGATGCGGCCGTCGACCCGGCGGTTGAGGTGCCACGGGTTGTCGTCCTGCACGGGCGCGGGCAGCAGGGCGGCGGGGATGTTCTGGTAGGCCACGGGGCGGAGGAACCGTTCGATCGCGAGCGTGCCCACCGAGGTGGTCCGCGAGTCGGAGGTCGCCGGGAACGGGCCGCCGTGGACCATCGCCTCGCCCACGTCTACGCCGGTCGGCCAGCCGTTGGCGAGGATCCGGCCCACCTTGCGCTCCAGCACCGGAAGCAGCGGGGCCGCGGTGGGGACGTCCTCCTCGGACAGGAACAGGCTCGCCGTCAGCTGGCCCTCCATCCGGGCCGCCGCGGCCACCAGCTCCTCCGCGGAGCCGTAGCGGATCGCCAGGGACGAGGCGCCGAAGATCTCCTCCTGCAGCACCGGGTTGGTGAGGAAGGTGGGGACCTGGGCGCCGAAGACCACGGGGGCGGGGGCGTTCTCGGTGGGGCCCTCCTTGCCGCGGGCCACGATCTCGACGTCCTCCTGGGAGCCCAGGGCGTCGATGCCCTCCCGGCAGGAGCGGGCGATGCCGGGGGTGAGCATGGTCGCGCCCTCGGCGTCGGCCAGCACGAGCCCGACGGCGGCCAGGAACGCGTCGCCGGCCTCTCCCTCGGGCACGAACAGCAGACCCGGGTTGGTGCACAGCTGCCCGGAGGAGCCCGTCAGGGAGGTGACGTAGGCGCGGGCGAACTCCTCGGCGTCACCGCGCAGGGCGGAGTCGAAGAGGAAGACGGGGTTGATGGAGCTCATCTCGGCGTACACCGGAATGGGCTCGGGACGGGCCGCAGCCGTGGCCATCAGCGCCGTGCCGGCGCCGCGGGACCCGGTGAACCCGACGGCCTTGATGGCCGGGTCCCTGACCAGGGCCTGGCCGATGCTCGCGCCGGGACCGTAGATCAGCGAGAACACCCCCGGGTGCAGGCCGCTCTCGCGGACCGCGTCCGTGAGGGCGCGGCCCACGATCTCTCCCGTGCCGGGGTGGGCGTTGTGCGCCTTGAAGACCACCGGGCAGCCGGCTGCCAGCGCGGAGGCGGTGTCGCCGCCGGCGGTGGAGAAGGCGAACGGGAAGTTGCTGGCCCCGAACACGGCCACCGGGCCCAGCGGGACCTTGCGCTGGCGCAGGTCCGGGCGGGGCAGGGGGGTGCGCTCCGGCAGGGGCGGCTCGATGCGCACGCCGCGGTGGTCGCCCTGCCGCACCACACGGGCGAACAGCCGCAGCTGCCCGGTGGTGCGCGCCAGCTCGCCCTGCAGGCGGGGCTTCGGCAGTCCGGTCTCGGTCGAGGCGCGGTCCACCAGCTCGGGGCCGGCGGCCTCGATGTTGGCGGCGACCTTCTCGAGGAAGCCCGCGTGGGTCTCGGGGTCGAGGCTGCTGAAGGACTCGAAGGCCTCTTCGGCGGCCGCGGTGGCCTGGGCGAGCTGGGCCTCGTCGACCAGGGAGTACGCGGGCTCGAGCTCGGCGTTGGTCGCCGGGTCGATGCCGTGGGTGGTGCCGCCGGTGCCGACGACCTGGCGGCCGGCGATGATCGAGTGGCCGGAGAGGGTGGTGGTCTGGGTGCTCACGGACATGGGTTTCCTTCGCTGTCTGTGCGTGCGGTCTCTTGGGGAGAGGCTGGTGTCAGGCCCGCTGCAGGGTGTCCGCCGGGGTGCCGGTGGGGAGGGCGTCGATGAGGGCGGTGAGGTCGGCGAGGTCGGTCTCGGTGAGGTCCTGCAGCGGGGGGCGGACCCCGCCGGCGTCCCGGCCCACGGCCTTGAGCCCGCCCTTGACGATGGAGACCCCGTAGCCCTTCACCCGGTCGCGGATCTCGATGTAGGGCAGCACGAACCGGTTGAGCTTGTCCGTGACGGCGGCCCGGTCCTGGGCGCGGACGTCGGCGTAGAACTCCAGGGCGAACTCGGGGACGAAGTTGTACATCGCCGAGGAGTAGGTGCTCATCCCCAGCTGCAGCAGGGGCAGGGCAAAGGTCTCCGCGGTGGGCAGCCCGCCCAGGTAGAACAGGCGGTCCCCGTTGGTGGCGTAGACCTTGGTGAGGTGCTCGATGTCGCCGACGCCGTCCTTGAAGCCGATGAAGTTCTCGTGCCGCTCGGCCAGCCGGGCGATCGTGGCGGCGGAGTAGATGGCGTTGGCCCGGTTGTAGGCGATGACCCCGAGGTCGGTGGCCTGGCACACGGCCGAGGCGTGGGCGAGCAGGCCCTCCTGGTCGCACTCGGTGAGGTAGGGGGGCAGCAGCAGCAGGCCCTCGGCCCCGGCGGCGGACGCGTCGGCGGCGTTGCGCACGGCCTGGGCGGTGTTGCCGGCCGCCGGGGCCAGCACGGGGACCCGGCCGGCGACCTCGTCAACGGCCGCGGCCACCACGGTGGCGGTCTCCTCGGGGGTGAGGGAGAAGCCCTCCCCGGTGCCGCCGGCGGCGAAGAGCCCGGCCACGGGGTAGGAGGCCTGCCAGGACAGGTGCTGGCGGTAGGCGCTCTCGTCGAAGAGCAGGTCCTGGTCGAACGCGGTGACGGGGAAGGACAGCAGGCCGTCCTTGAGCTTGTCCGCCAGTTCCCGGGGAGTGTGTGTGGCCACGGTCGTCGTCCTTCGCATGGGTCGAGGTGAGGCGTTCTGCCTGTGAATCACGTCTCACCCTAGGGAGGACTTTTGATGCTGTCCAAGGCCGTTTTTGAATGGAGTCATGCACTGAGGGCATCGATGCTGTGCTCAGTGCGGCTGGGTGCGCAGGAGGTCGAGCAGGTGGTGCAGGGCGGGATTCTTCGAGGTGCGGTCCCACAGGGCGTGCAGCTCGACGGAGCCCGAGGAGCTGCTGGCCAGCCGGTGGTAGGACACGCCGTCGATGCCGAGCAGCCGGGCGGACTCCGGGACGAAGGCGATTCCTCGCCCCGCGGCCACGAGCGCCACCATGGTGAGGACCTGGCTGACGGTGTGGACGACGTTGCGGTGCTCCACCTCCACGAGCCGCACCACGTGGTCGTAGAAGTACCGCGCCTTGGTGGGGGAGTGCATGATCAGCGGGAGGTCCTTGAGGTCGGCCGACGTGACGGGCCGCCTGAGGATGCTCAGCGGGTGGTCGGCCGGGGCGGCGACGTACAGGTCCTCGGCGAGCAGCAGCTGCGACTCGAAGAGCTCCGTGTCGAAGGGCGGGCGGGCGAGCCCGAGGTCGAGGTCGCCGTTCTCGAGCGCCTGCAGCTGCTCGCCGGTCACCAGTTCCTGCAGGTCGACGTCGACGTCCGGCAGCACCCGCTCGATCTCGCTGAGCAGCGGTCCCAGCAGGCTGAACCCGGAGGCCGCCGTGAAGCCGATCCGCAGCACCCCCGAGCGCCCGGCGGCGATCCGGCGCGCCAGCAGCGGCGCCCGGTCGGCGGCGACCACCAGCTTGCGGGCCTCGACCAGGAACGCCCGCCCGGCGGCCGTGAGCGCCACCCGGCGGTTGTCCCGCTCCAGGAGCTCGACCCCCACCGTCTTCTCGAGCTTCTGGATCTGGCGGCTCAGGGGAGGCTGCGTCATGTTGAGCCGCACGGCGGCGCGGCCGAAGTGCAGCTCCTCCGCGACGGCGATGAAGCTCCGTGCCTGATCGAGTGTGAACATCATGTCCTCCGGGTATTACTCAATGCACGAATTGGCTTGGACAGGCATCATCATCCCTCTTTAGGCTCGGGAACCGATCCGCTTGTGATGCCACTCACAGGGGTGCGAGTCCTCTCGCGCCCCGGTCGGGCGGTTCCGATCCCTCACCCCTTCAGGAGAACCCATGAAGAACACCTCGTTCCGCACGGCGCTCGTCGGCGTCACCGCAGCGACCTCGCTCCTCGCGCTCAGCGCGTGCGGCGGCAACGTCGGCGGGGGCAGCAGCGCCTCCGGGGCGGACTTCCCGACGGATCCCATCACCCTGACCGTCGGCCAGGCCGCCGGCGGATCCACCGACCTCATCGCCCGCGCCGTGTCCGACGCCGCAGCGGAGGACCTCGGGGTCCCGATGCCGGTCGTGAACAAGCCCGGCGCCAACGGCGCCCTCGCCACCCAGGAGGTCGCCGGCGCGTCCCCCGACGGCCAGAATCTGGTGCTGCTCAACGCCTCGCTGATCACCATCACGCCGCTGGCCGTGGGCGAGGAGGAGGCCGTGTCCCTGGACGACGTCGAGGTGCTCAAGGGCCTGTCCCAGGACGACTACGTGATGGTCGCGAGCAAGGAGTCCGGCTTGGAGTCCCTCGAGGACGTGCAGGGCGCCTCGGGCTCGTTCAGCTACGGCACCACCGGCGTGGGCACCGGCTCCCAGCTGGCCCAGACCGTGCTGTTCGCGCAGGCCGACATCACCGGCACCGAGGTGCCCTTCGACTCCGGCTCCCCGGCGCTGACCGCCGTGCTCGGCGACCAGGTGCAGGTCGCCACCGTCCAGCTGGGCGAGGCCAAGCCGCAGATCGACGCCGGCGAGGTGACGCCGATCGTGGTGTTCTCCGAGGAGCGCAACGAGTTCCTGCCCGACGTGCCCACCGCCGTCGAGTCCGGCTACGACGTCCCCGTCTCCCAGTACCGGGCGGTGGCCGCTCCCGAAGGGCTCCCGGACGACGTCAAGGCGCGGCTGGTCGAGGCCTTCGACGCCGCCGTGCAGTCGGAGGCCTACCAGGACTTCAACGAGCAGAACCTGCTCACCCCGTGGGAGGTCTCCGGCGAGGAGGTCGAGGCGGAGTGGACCGAGCTCGCCGAGCGCTACGAGCAGCTCGTCGAGGAGCACGACATCTCCCTCGCCGAGTAGGGACCGGCGCCGCCATGACCACCACCACGGCCCTGCCGACCACTACAGCCAGGAGCGACTCCATGAAGCAGTCCCGCCCGGACGGCACGGCCTCCGTCGCCGACGTCCTCCACGACCCGGAGACGGCGGTCGAGGAGCTCACCCCGGAGCAGCTCGCCGCCCGGTGGGAGGCCGAGGGCCCGCCGCCCGGCGGCCGCGCGGCGGCCCTCGGCTCGACCCTGGCGGTCACGGTGCTGGCGGCTGCCGCGGCCGTGCTGTCCCTGCGCATGGGACTGGGCACACCGCAGCAGCCGGCCCCCGGCATGTGGCCGTTCGTGGTGAGCGTCGTGGCCGTCGTGATCGGCCTGTCCCACCTGGTCCTGGGCCGGCGCGGAGGAGAGGGGGAGAAGTTCACCCGGGAGTCGCTGCTGGCCGCCTGCGGGCTCGTGACCCTCGTGGGGCTGGTGCTGCTCATGCCCGTGATCGGCTTCGAGATCCCCGCCCTGCTCCTGTCCTTCGTCTGGATGAAGTTCCTGGGTGGCGAGACGTGGCGGGCCGCGGCCCTGTACTCCGCGCTCGTCGTCGTCGCCTTCTACCTGATCTTCATCACCGCCCTCGGCACGTCGATCCCGCACCTGTTCTGACGGCCGCCGCCACGGCGGCCACCGACCAAAGGCTCCCGCATGGACTTCCTGCAACCCGCCCTGGACGGCTTCGGCGTCGTCCTCCAACCGACCAACCTGCTGTACTGCCTCCTGGGCGTGACCATCGGCATGCTGATCGGCGTGCTGCCCGGCCTGGGCCCTGCCGCGACCATCGCCATCCTGCTGCCGCTGACCTACGGCATCGAACCGGTGACGGCGATCATCATGCTGGCCGGCATCTTCTACGGGGCCCAGTACGGCGGGACCATCACCTCCGTGCTGCTCCGGCTGCCCGGCGAGGCCAGCTCCGTGGTCACGGTCTTCGACGGCTACATGCTGGCCAAGCAGGGCCGTGCCGGCACCGCGCTGGGCATCGCCGCGATCGGCTCCTTCATCGGGGGCACCGTCGCGATCGTCGGCCTCACCTTCCTGGCCCCGCTCGTCGCCGGCTTCGCCCTCGACTTCGGTCCGCCCGAGTACACCGCGCTCGCCCTGCTCGGCATCCTGCTGGTGGCCACCATCAGCAACGGCAACAAGTCCAAGGCGCTGATCGCCGCGTGCTTCGGGCTGCTGCTGGCCACGGTCGGCCGCGACGTCTTCACCGGAGCCGAACGGCTCACGTTCGGCAACCTCAACCTGGCCGACGGCATCGACTTCGTGCCCGTGGCCATGGGGCTGTTCGGCCTCGGCGAGATCCTGCACAACCTGGAGGAGCGCCACCGTGCGGCCAAGGCGCCCGACAAGGTCTCCAACGTCTGGCCCTCCCGGGCGGACCTCAAGCAGTCGTCCGGGGCCATCGGCCGCGGCTCGGTCCTGGGCTTCTTCCTCGGCATCCTGCCCGGCGGCGGCGCCACGATCTCCTCGATGGCCGCCTACGCCATGGAGAAGAAGCGGGCCAAGCAGCCCGAGCGCTTCGGCAGGGGCGCCATCGAGGGCGTCGCCGGCCCGGAGACCGCCAACAACGCGGCGGCCACCAGCTCCTTCATCCCCCTGCTCACCCTGGGCATCCCGGCCAACGCCACAATGGCCCTGATGTTCGGCGCCCTGCTCATCCAGGGCGTCACGCCGGGCCCGCAGCTCGTCCAGCAGGACCCCGAGCTGTTCTGGGGCGTGGTCAACTCCATGTACGTCGGCAACATCCTGCTGCTGATCATGTCGATCCCCCTCATCGGGGTCTTCGTGCGCATCCTCCGGGTGCGGGGCGCCATCCTCGCCCCCATCACCGTGCTGATCACGATGCTGGGCGCCTACACGATCAACAACTCGATGTTCGACGTCATGCTCGTCGTGGTCTTCGGCGCCGTCGGCTACCTCATGAAGAAGTTCGGCTTCGAGCCCGGCCCCCTGGTGCTGGCCTTCGTCCTCGGCTCCCTGCTGGAGTCCAACCTGCGCCGCTCCCTGCTCGTCTTCGAGGGAGACGTCACCGGGTTCTTCACCCGCCCCATCTCGGCGACCCTGCTGCTGCTGTTCGTGCTCGTCGCCGTGCTGCCCGTCATCCAGTCCGCCCTCCGCCGTCGCAGCGCCTCCGGGACGTCCCCCGCGGGACCGTCCGTCGAGGACTCCGACCGCACCCCTGTCAAGGAGAACGCATGAGCATCCTCGTCGGTTACGTCCCCACCCCCGTCGGCGAGGCCGCCGTCCGCGCCGCCATCGAGGAGGCCCGGCTGCGGGGGGAGCGGCTGCTGATCGTCAACTCCGTGCGCGAGGGCGCCCTGGCGGACAAGTCGGTCGCCTCCGACGACGACCTGCGCCGCGTCACCTCCGCCGCCGAGTCCGCCGGCGTCCCGCACACCGTGCTCCAGCCGTCCCACCGGGACGACCTCGCCCAGGAGATCCTCGATCTCGCCCGGGAGCACGACGTGTCCCGGATCGTCATCGGCCTGCGCCAGCGCTCCCAGGTGGGGAAGTTCATCATGGGCTCGCACGCCCAGCGGATCCTCCTGCAGTCCGACCGGCCGGTCCTGGCCGTGAAGGCGGGGGAGGCGCACCTCTGAGCCCCTGCCCCGCACGACGGAGGGCGCCGCCGTCGGACAGGAGTCCGGCGGCGGCGCCCTCGGCCGTGCGGGGGTCAGGCGCTCTCGCGCCGCACGATCTCGCCCACCACGTGCTCGATCCGGACCTGGTCGTGGCTCAGGGCGATGTCCGCGGCGGTCTCCCCGATCTGCTCCAGGGGGAAGCGCACGGTGGTCAGGCCCGGGGAGAAGTCCCGCAGGTTGGGGATGTCGTCGAAGCCGGCCACCCGCAGGTCGTCCGGCACCACGAGCCCGGCGTGCCGGAAGCCCGCGATCGCGCCGAGCGCCATGACGTCGTTGCCGACCACGACCGTGAGCCCGCGCACGGCGTCGGCCCCGAGCCGGTCCACCAGCGCCCGTGCGGCCTCGTAGCCGCCCTGGCTGTTGAAGTCCTCCGTGACCTCGGCCTCCGGCTCCACGCCCGCCCGCTCGAGGGCCGCGCGGAAGCCCGCCCGGCGCTCCGCCGCGCTGGCGAGCTCGTCCGGCCCGCCGAGGAAGGCGAAGCGGGTCCGGCCCGTCCCGATCAGCATGTCCGTCAGGTCGTCGCCGGCGCTGCGGTTGTCGATGGTGACGGCGCCGGCGCCCTCGAGCCAGGCCTGGCCGATGGTCACCACCCGGCCGCCGTTCTTCTGGTAGCGGGTGAGCTCGGCGAGCAGCCGGGGGTCGATCTCCCGCCGCCGCGAGCCCGCCATGATGATCGCGTCGGTGCGGTGGGACGCGAAGGCCGCGACGGCGTCGAGCTGGTCGGTGCCGTCGGTCGCGGCCAGCAGCAGCTGGTGCCGGTCCGTGCGGGCCCGGCGCTGCACGCCCTTGGCGATCGAGGAGAAGTAGGGGTCGGCGATGTCGTGGACCACGAGCCCCACCAGCCCGGTGGTGGACCGCGCCAGCGCCTGCGCCTGGGCGTTGGCCACGTAGCCGAGGGACTCCGCGGCGTCCCGGACGCGCTCCGCGATGTGCTCGGCCGGCCGGCGGTCCGACCCGTTGAGCACCCGGGAGGCCGTGGCCAGGGACACCCCGGCCTCCCGGGCCACCTGGGAGAGGGTCACTGCGCTCATCGTCCGGTCCTGCTTCCTCCTCACCGCATCCGGTGGGCGTCTCGCCCCCGCGCCGGGGAGTCCGGGACCGGGAACGTGTTGACAGTCACACTGAGCCAACCCTAGAGTGGAAAGCGCTTTCCTACAAATTTCCCGAATTCTCTGGAGTTGATGATGTCCGAGCCCCGAGTTCTCCGCATCGCCATGAACGGCATCACCGGCCGCATGGGCTACCGCCAGCACCTGCTGCGCTCGATCCTGCCCATCCGGGACCAGGGAGGAGTGACCCTGCCGGACGGCACCCGCGTGACCGTCGAGCCGATCCTCGTGGGCCGCAACGAGGCCAAGGTCGCCGAGCTGGCGCGCCGGCACGGCGTGGAGCACTGGACCACCGATCTCGACGCGGTCATCGAGGACCCCACCGTGGACGTGGTCTTCGACGCCTCCATGACCAGCCTCCGGGCCGAGACCCTCAAGAAGGCCATGCGCGCCGGCAAGCACGTCTACACCGAGAAGCCGACCGCCGAGACCCTGGACGAGGCGGTCGAGCTGGCGCAGATCGCCCAGGAGCGCGGCGTCACCGCCGGCGTGGTCCACGACAAGCTCTACCTGCCCGGTCTCGTGAAGCTGCGGCGGCTCGTGGACGAGGGCTTCTTCGGCCGGATCCTGTCCCTGCGCGGCGAGTTCGGCTACTGGGTCTTCGAGGGCGAGCACCAGGAGGCCCAGCGCCCGTCCTGGAACTACCGGCGCGAGGACGGCGGGTCCATGACCGTCGACATGTACTGCCACTGGAACTACGTCCTCGAGGGCATCGTGGGCCCGGTCCGGTCCGTCACCTCGACCGCCGTGACGCACATCCCCGCGCGGTGGGACGAGCAGGGCCACGAGTACCCGGCCACCGCGGACGACGCCGCCTACGGCGTCTTCGAGCTCGAGACCCCGGACGGCGACCCCGTGGTCGCCCAGATCAACTCCTCCTGGGCCGTGCGCGTGTACCGCGACGAGCTGGTGGAGTTCCAGGTGGACGGCACCCACGGCTCGGCGGTCGCCGGGCTGAACAAGTGCGTGGCCCAGCAGCGGGCCCACACGCCCAAGCCGGTCTGGAACCCGGACCTGCCCGTCACCGAGTCCTTCCGCGACCAGTGGCTGGAGGTGCCGGCCAACGCGGAGCTGGACAACGGCTTCAAGGCGCAGTGGGAGGAGTTCCTGGCCGACGTCGCAGCGGGCCGCGAGCACCGGTTCGGGCTGCTCTCCGCCGCGCGCGGGGTGCAGCTGGCCGAGCTGGGCCTGCGCTCCTCGGCCGAGCGCCGCACCATCGACATCCCGGCGATCGAGCTCTCCCCGGCCGAGCGGCGCACCGCCGAGGCCGTCCGGTGAGCGCCGTGCTCCTGCCCGACGGCAGCGGATCCCGCACCGAGCACGTGCTCTCCGGGCCGGGGAGCTGGACCCGGCCGCAGGCGCCCCTCACCGCGCGCAAGGCCTACGCCGCCGCGCACGTGGTGCCCCTGGTGCTCGCGGACAACACCCCCGGGGCGCCGGCGCAGCTGGACTGGGACGCGACCCTGGGCTTCCGCCACGACATCTGGTCCTACGGGCTGGGCGTGGCCGACGCCATGGACACCGCCCAGCGGGGGATGGGCCTGGACTGGCCGGCCACCCAGCAGCTGATCCGGCGCTCGACCGCCGAGGCCTCGGCGGCGCTGGCCACCGGCAGCCCGGCCCTGGCGGGCAGGACCGTCCGCGACCTCATCGCGTGCGGGGCGGGCACGGACCAGCTGGACCCGGCGGGCGTCACGCCCGGCGAGAACGGGCTGCGCGCCGTGCTCGAGGCCTACCGGGAGCAGGTCGAGGTGGTCGAGGGCGCCGGGGCGAAGGTCATCCTGATGGCGTCCCGCGCACTGGTGCGGGCCGCCCGGGACGCCGACGACTACCTGCGGGTCTACTCCCAGCTCCTGGGCGAGGCCCGGCACCCGGTGGTCCTGCACTGGCTCGGGACGATGTTCGACCCGGCGCTGGCCGGCTACTGGGGCAGCGACGCGGTGGACACGGCCACGGAGACCTTCCTCGAGCTCATCCGGTCCCACCCGGGGCAGGTCGACGGCGTCAAGGTCTCCCTCCTGGACGCCGCGCACGAGACCCGGCTGCGGGCGGCGCTGCCGGAGGGGGTCCGCCTCTACACCGGCGACGACTTCAACTACCCCGAGCTCATCGACGGCGACGGCACCCGGCACTCCGACGCGCTGCTGGGGATCTTCGCCGGCATCTACCCGGCGGCGTCCACCGCGCTGCAGGCCTACGACGCCGGGGAGCCCGGCCGGGCGCGGGCGATCCTCGACGCCACGGAGGAGCTCGGGCGCCACGTCTTCAGTGCCCCGACCTTCTACTACAAGTGCGGCATCGCGTTCCTGTCCTGGCTCAACGGCAGCCAGCCGGGGTTCCAGATGGTCGGCGGACTGCACTCGGGCCGCTCCGTGCCGCACCTGGTCGAGGTGTTCAGGCTGGCCGACCGGGCCGGGCTGCTGCTCGACCCGGAGCTCGCCGCGCGGCGGATGAGCACCTTCCTCGACGCGGCGGGCCTCGGCGCGCCGGTCCTCGCACCGGCTCTCGTGCCGGCCGGCAGCACGGGAGGTGCGGCATGAGCGCGGACTTCCAGCTGTCGCTGAACACGGGCACCACCCGCGGCCTGACCCTGCAGCAGGCGGTGGACGCCACCGCCCGCGCCGGGCTGGGGCACATCGGCGTGTGGCGCGACCGCGTGGCCGAGGCAGGGCTCGAGAACGCGGCCCGGATCATCGAGCAGGCCGGGCTGCAGGTCTCCAGCCTGTGCCGCGGCGGCTTCCTCACGGCGGCCGACGAGGCCGGGCAGCGGGCCGCGCTCGAGAGCAACCGGGCCGCCATCCGGGAGGCCCAGGTCCTGGGCACGAGCGAGCTGATCATGGTCGTGGGCGGCCTGCCCGCCGCCGCCCACGTCCTGGGCGGCGAGGGCGACCGGGGCGACAAGGACGTCGTGGCCGCCCGCGAGCGCGTGGCCGAACGGCTCGCCGAGCTCGTCCCCTACGCCCTCGAGCACGGGGTGCGCCTCGTGCTCGAGGCCCTCCACCCCATGTACGCGGCCGACCGGGCCGTGCTCTCCACGCTCGGGCAGGCCCTGGACCTCGCCGCCCCGCACCCGGTGGACGCCGTGGGCGTGGTGGTGGACACCTTCCACGTCTGGTGGGACCCCGGGCTGGAGACCCAGATCGCCCGGGCCGGCGCGGAGGGCCGGCTGGCGTCCTACCAGGTCTGCGACTTCAACCTGCCGATCGCCTCCGACGCCCTGCTCTCCCGCGGGATGATGGGGGACGGGGTGATCGACTTCGGCACGATCGGGCGCTGGGTCGCCGCCGCCGGCTACACGGGCCCGGTCGAGGTCGAGATCTTCAACCAGGAGATCTTCGACCAGGACCCGGACGTCGTGCTCGCCGTGATGAAGGAGCGCTGGGAGTCCCTGGTGCTGCCGTCCCTGACCGGCGCACCCGCCCGCGCCACCGCCTGACGTGGGGCCGCACGTGCTCGGCGAGCGGCCCCGGGTGGTCGTGGCCCCGGACAAGTTCAAGGGGTCGCTGACGGCGGCCGAGGCCGCTGCCGTGCTCGCGGCCGGGGTGCGTGAGCACCGGCCCGGGGCCCGGATCCGGGCGGTGCCCCTGGCCGACGGGGGCGAGGGCACCGTCGACGCCGCGGTGGC
>NZ_PDDL01000043.1:0-28130 GCF_020833785.1 Kocuria sp. CCUG 69068 | reverse complement strand
GCGGGCTTCGACGCGACCGGGCGCCTCGGCGCCTTCGACGTCCCCGTGCTCGCCGTGGTCGGCGCGCAGGACGCCGCCACGCCGCCCGACGCCGTGGCGGAGCTGGCCGGGGCGACCGGCGGCCGCCTCGTGGTCGTCGAGGGCGCGGGCCACCTCGTGCCCGCCGAGGCCCCGCAGGACGTGGCACGCCTGCTGGAGGAGCACATCGGCGCCCACCCACCCCACCACGAAGGAGCACGAGCATGAGCGGCAACCCCCGGCGCACCGAGCAGGAGGCCCACGCGGACGGCATGGCCGTGCGCCGCGAGGTGCTCTCCGACGCCCACGTGGACCGCGCCGAGGCCGGCAAGGACGCCTTCACCGCCGAGTTCCAGGACTTCATCTCCCGCTACGCGTGGGGCGAGATCTGGACCCGGCCGGGACTGGACCGGCGGATGCGCAGCGCCGTGACCCTGACCGCGCTGATCGCCGCCGGGCACTGGGAGGAGTTCGAGATGCACGTGCGCGCCGCCCTGCGCAACGGCCTGGAGCGGGACGAGATCAAGGAGATCCTGCTCCAGTCGGCGATCTACCTCTCCGTGCCCTCCGCCAACAACGCCTTCAAGCACGCCAAGCAGGTCCTCGACGCCCTCGACGCCGAGGACTCCGCGGCGCCCCCGGCCCCCTGACCTGCCGGCCCTCCGACCACCCCATTCCGGCACCCCGTGACCGACGTGCAACGACGCAAGTGAGGAACACCATGACCGAGGCCTACATCTACGACGCCGTGCGGACCCCCTTCGGCCGCTTCGGCGGCGCCCTGGCGGGCGTGCGCCCCGACGACCTGGCCGCCCTGGTGATCGGCGAGCAGGTCCGGCGCGCGTCCGCGCTGGACCCCGCCGCGATCGACGAGGTGATCCTCGGCAACGCCAACGGCGCCGGCGAGGAGAACCGCAACGTCGCCCGCATGGGCACGCTGCTGGCCGGCCTGCCCGTCGAGCTCCCCGGCACCACCGTCAACCGCCTGTGCGGGTCGTCCCTGGACGCCGCGATCATCGCGTCCCGGCAGATCAACGCCGGCGAGGCCGACCTGATGCTCGTCGGCGGCGTCGAGTCCATGAGCCGGGCCCCCTGGGTGCTCCCGAAGACGGAGAAGCCCTACCCGGCCGGCGACCTGACCCTCGCCTCCACCACGCTGGGCTGGCGCCTCGTGAACCCGGCGATGAACCCGGAGTGGACCGTGTCCCTGGGCGAGGCCACCGAGCAGCTCGCCGAGCGCCACGGCATCACCCGCGAGCGGATGGACGAGTTCGCGTTCCGCTCCCACCAGCTCACCCAGCAGGCGTGGGACGAGGGCTTCTACGACGACCTCACCGTCCCGGTCCCCGGCACCGAGCTGACCCGGGACGAGTCCGTCCGTGCGTCCTCGACGGTCGAGAAGCTGGGCGGGCTCAAGACCGTCTTCCGCCCCGCGGACCAGGGCGGCACCGTCACCGCCGGCAACGCCTCGCCCCTCAACGACGGCGCCTCCGCGGCGCTGCTGGGCTCCGAGAAGGCCGCCGAGCTGACCGGCCTGCAGCCCCTCGCCCGCATCGCCGGGCGGGCCGCCGCGGCCAACGAGCCGCAGTTCTTCGGCTTCGCCCCGGTCGAGGCCGCGAACCTGGCGCTGCGCCGCGCCGGGATCACGTGGGAGGACGTCGCCGCCGTCGAGCTCAACGAGGCCTTCGCGGCCCAGTCCCTCGCCTGCGTCGACGCGTGGGGGATCGACCCCGCGATCGTCAACCGGCACGGCGGCGCCATCGCCATCGGCCACCCCCTCGGGGCGTCGGGCACCCGCATCCTCGGCACGCTCGCGAAGTCCCTGCAGGCCTCCGGGGCCCGCTGGGGCGTGGCGGCCATCTGCATCGGCGTGGGCCAGGGCCTCGCCGTCGTGCTCGAGAACCAGAACGCCTGAGACCCGCGCGGGACCCGGGCGGAGAAGACCACCGAAGGAAGGCACAACGCATGCTGAACATCGCAGAGAGCTGCGCGCAGGCCGTGGCCCCGATCCACGACGGCGCCGTCGTCATGATCGGCGGCTTCGGCGTGGCCGGCCAGCCCGTCGAGCTGATCGACGCGCTCATCGAGCACGGGGCCACCGACCTGACGGTCGTGAACAACAACGCCGGCAACGGCGACGTTGGCCTGGCCCGGCTGATCCAGCTCGGCCGCGTGCGGAGGATCATCTGCTCCTTCCCGCGCCAGTCCGACTCCTGGCACTTCGACGAGAAGTACCGCGCCGGGCAGATCGAGCTCGAGGTCGTCCCCCAGGGCAACCTCGCCGAGCGGATCCGCGCCGCCGGCGCCGGCATCGGGGGGTTCTTCACCCCCACCGGCTACGGCACCCTGCTCGCGGAGGGCAAGGAGGTCCGCGAGATCGACGGCCGCCACTACGTGCTCGAGCACCCCATCAAGGCCGACTTCTCGCTGACCAAGGCGCACGTCGCCGACCGGGCCGGCAACCTCGTCTACCGCAAGACGGCCCGCAACTTCGGCCCGATCATGGCCGCCGCCGCCGCCACCTCCATCGTGCAGGTCGCGGAGCTCGTGGAGCGCGGCGGGCTGGACCCCGAGGCCGTCGTGACCCCCGGCATATACGTGGACACCGTCGTGCGGATCGACGCACCCGCCCAGACCGACCCCCGAGAGGACATCTGAGATGAGCGAGAACACCGTGGACACCGTGCCCAGGACCTCCGAGACGCCCCTCGCCCCGGAGGAGCTGGCCCGCGTGGTGGCCCGCGACATCCCCGCCGGCTCCTACGTCAACCTCGGCATCGGCCAGCCCACCCTGGTCTCCAACTACCTGAGCGCCGAGGACGACGTCACCCTGCACACCGAGAACGGGATGCTCGGCATGGGCCCCGAGGCCCACGGCGACGAGGTCGACGCCGACCTCATCAACGCCGGCAAGATCCCCGTGGTCGAGACGCCGGGCTGCTCCTACTTCCACCACGCGGACTCCTTCGCCATGATGCGCGGCGGGCACCTGGACTACTGCGTGCTCGGCGCCTTCCAGGTGGACCGGACGGGCAACCTCGCCAACTGGCACACCGGCAGCCCGGACGCGATCCCCGCCGTGGGCGGGGCCATGGACCTGGCCACGGGTGCGAAGATGACCTTCGTGATGATGTCCCTGCTGACCAAGAAGGGCCGGTCCAAGCTCGTGGAGCAGTGCACCATGCCGCTCACCGGCGTCGGCTGCGTCTCCCGGATCTACACCGACCAGGCCGTGTTCCTCCTCGAGGAGGACGGCGTGACGGTGCGCGAGACCTTCGGCACGAGCTTCGAGGAGCTCCAGCAGATCGTCGACGTCCCGCTGCGGCCCGCCCGCTGAGCCCAGCACCGCTCACGGGGCGCGGCGGGCCGGCACCGGCCGCCGCACCCCGGACGAGGCCCGCAGGAGGCCACCGATGACCGAGCAGGACCCGACCGTCCCGGCGGGGGAGCGGGGCACCCCCGGACAGTTCGTGCAGTCCCTGGCGCGCGGGCTCGGCGTGATCACGGCCTTCGACGCCCGGCACCCCCGGATGACCCTCAGCGACGTGGCCCGGCGCACCGGGCTGACCCGCGCCACCGCGCGCCGGTTCCTGCTCACGCTCGAGGAGCTGGGCTACGTCCGGACCGACGGGCGGCTCTTCGAGCTCACCCCCGTGGTCCTCCAGCTCGGCTACTCCTACCTCTCCTCGCAGCCGCTGCCCGCCCTGGCCGCCCCGCACCTCGAGACCCTCTCGGCGCAGGTCGAGGAGTCCACGTCCGCCTCGGTGCTGGACGGCGCCGACATCGTCTACGTCGCCCGCGTCTCCACGCACCGGATCATGACCGTGGCGATCGCCGTGGGCACCCGGTTCCCCGCCCACGCCACGTCCATGGGCCGGGTGCTGCTGGCCGGGCTGGACCCGGAGGAGCTCGACGAGTACTTCCGCACGGCGCGGATCGAGCGCCTGACCGAGCACACCCTCACCGACCGCGCGGCCCTCGAGGCCGACCTGCGCCGGGTCCGCGCCCAGGGCTGGGCGCTCGTCGACCAGGAGCTCGAGGTCGGGCTGCGCTCGGTCGCCGCCCCCGTCACCGACGGCACCGGGCGCGTGGTCGCGGCCGTGAACGTCTCCATGCGCGTGGGGATGCCCGGCGCCAGCGCCGGTGACCCCGTGGACGACGTCGTGCCGCCCCTGCTCGAGTGCGCCCGGAGGATCTCCGCCGACCTCGCCGCGACCGGGCGCTGAGCGGGGCCGGCCCGGCCCCGCTTCCCCGCCCCGGCCGGGGTCTGATAGGCTGTCGAGGAATTGAACGGTCATCCCTCGGCGCCCGCGCCCCTGGAGGCCGAAGAAATCATGGCAGAACGGACTCGGTCCTCCGGTACGCGTTGTGTACCGAAATGCCATCCTTTTCGTCTGCCCAGCTACCTTCGGCGCGGCGACCGTGGTGCCCGCCCGTCGGGCCCACGACAGGCGCCGCACCCGCTCCCGGCCCCGGCCGGTCGCGGGGGAGCCGAACACCCAGCGGGCCGCTGACGCGTCCCGTCCGATCAGGAGACACTGTGCCTACAATCCAGCAGCTGGTCCGCAAGGGCCGGACCCCGAAGGTCGTCAAGACCAAGGCGCCCGCACTCAAGGGCAGCCCCATGAAGCGCGGCGTGTGCACCCGCGTCTACACCACCACCCCCAAGAAGCCGAACTCCGCGCTGCGCAAGGTCGCCCGCGTGAAGCTCAACGGCGGCGTGGAGGTCACGGCCTACATCCCCGGTGAGGGCCACAACCTGCAGGAGCACTCCATCGTGCTCGTCCGCGGCGGTCGCGTGAAGGACCTCCCCGGTGTCCGCTACAAGATCGTCCGCGGCGCGCTCGACACCCAGGGTGTCAAGGGCCGCCAGCAGGCCCGTTCCCGTTACGGCGCCAAGAAGGAGAAGAAGTAATGCCTCGTAAGGGTCCCGCTCCCAAGCGCCCGCTCGTCGTCGACCCGGTCTACAGCTCCCCGGTCGTCACGCAGCTGATCAACAAGGTCCTCCAGGACGGCAAGAAGTCCACCGCCGAGCGCATCGTCTACGGTGCCCTCGAGGGTGTCCGCGCCAAGTCCGGTGCCGACCCCGTCGCCACCCTCAAGAAGGCCCTGGAGAACGTCAAGCCGGCCCTCGAGGTGAAGTCCCGCCGCGTCGGCGGCGCCACCTACCAGGTGCCCGTCGAGGTCAAGCCGGGCCGCGCCCAGGCGCTGTCCCTGCGCTGGCTCGTCGGCTACTCGAAGATCCGCCGTGAGAACACCATGACCGAGCGTCTGCAGAACGAGATCCTGGACGCGTCCAACGGTCTCGGTGCCGCCGTGAAGCGCCGGGAGGACACCCACAAGATGGCGGAGTCCAACAAGGCCTTCGCCCACTACCGCTGGTAGAATCTTCCAGGCCTGTCGGCCCCACCCGGGCCGACAGGCCGCCGGCACCATCTCCGAAAGGGAACCACCGTGGCACTTGACGTGCTTACCGACCTCAAGAAGGTCCGCAACATCGGCATCATGGCGCACATCGATGCCGGGAAGACCACCACCACCGAACGCATCCTGTTCTACACCGGTATCTCCCACAAGATCGGCGAGACCCACGATGGTGCCTCCACCATGGACTGGATGGCGCAGGAGCAGGAGCGCGGCATCACGATCACGTCCGCCGCGACGACCTGCTACTGGCACGACAACCAGATCAACATCATCGACACCCCGGGCCACGTGGACTTCACGGTCGAGGTCGAGCGCTCCCTGCGCGTGCTCGACGGCGCCGTGGCGGTCTTCGACGGCAAGGAGGGCGTCGAGCCCCAGTCGGAGACGGTCTGGCGCCAGGCCGACAAGTACGACGTCCCCCGCATCTGCTTCGTCAACAAGATGGACAAGCTGGGCGCCGACTTCTACTTCACCGTCGACACCATCATCAACCGCCTCGGCGCGAAGCCGCTGGTCATGCAGCTGCCGATCGGCTCCGAGTCCGAGTTCACCGGCGTGGTCGACCTGCTCACCATGAAGGCCTTCGTCTGGCCGGGCGACTCCAAGGGCGACGTCTCCCTCGGCGCCAAGTACGAGATCGAGGAGATCCCCGCCGACCTGCAGGAGCGGGCCGAGGAGTACCGCAACCAGCTGGTGGAGTCCGTCGCCGAAGCCGACGACGAGCTCATGGAGAAGTACCTGGGCGGCGAGGAGCTCACCCTCGAGGAGCTCAAGGCCGGCATCCGGAAGCTCACCATCACCTCGCAGGCGTACCCCGTGCTGTGCGGCTCCGCGTTCAAGAACCGCGGCGTGCAGCCGATGCTCGACGCCGTCATCGACTTCCTGCCGTCCCCGCTGGACGTCCCGAACGTCGAGGGCCACGCGCTGAACAACGAGGAGGAGATCCTCTCCCGCCCGGTCGACTCGACCGCGCCGTTCTCCGCGCTCGCCTTCAAGGTGGCCAACCACCCGTTCTACGGGCAGCTGACCTACATCCGCGTGTACTCCGGCAAGGCGTCCAACGGCGACCAGGTGCTCAACTCCACCAAGGGCAAGAAGGAGCGCATCGGCAAGCTGTTCCAGATGCACTCCAACAAGGAGAACCCGGTCGACACCGTCCAGGCCGGGCACATCTACGCCGCGATCGGGCTCAAGGACACCACCACGGGCGACACCCTGTGCGACCTGCAGAAGCCGATCGTGCTCGAGTCCATGTCCTTCCCGGCCCCGGTCATCTCGGTGGCCATCGAGCCGAAGACCAAGGGCGACCAGGAGAAGCTCTCCATCGCGATCCAGAAGCTCTCCGCCGAGGACCCCACGTTCACCGTGTCCCTCAACGAGGAGACCGGCCAGACCGAGATCGGCGGCATGGGCGAGCTCCACCTGGACATCCTGGTGGACCGCATGAAGCGCGAGTTCAAGGTCGAGGCGAACGTCGGCAAGCCGCAGGTGGCCTACCGCGAGACGATCAAGAAGGCCGTCGAGAAGATCGACTACACGCATAAGAAGCAGACCGGCGGCTCCGGCCAGTTCGCCAAGGTGCAGATGGCGTTCGAGCCGATCCCGCTGGACGCCGAGGAGCTCTACGAGTTCGACAACAAGGTCACCGGCGGCCGCGTCCCGCGCGAGTACATCCCCTCCGTGGACGCCGGCATCCAGGACGCCATGCGTCTCGGCGTCCTCGCCGGGTACCCGGTCGTGGGCGTCAAGGCCACCCTGCTCGACGGCGCCTACCACGACGTCGACTCCTCCGAGATGGCGTTCAAGATCGCCGGCTCGATGGTGTTCAAGGAGGGTGCCCGCAAGGCGCAGCCCGTCCTCCTCGAGCCGCTCATGGCGGTCGAGGTGCGCACCCCAGAGGAGTACATGGGCGAGGTCATCGGCGACCTGAACTCCCGCCGCGGCCAGATCCAGTCGATGGAGGACGTGAGCGGCATCAAGCTGGTCAACGCCCTCGTCCCGCTGTCCGAGATGTTCGGCTACATCGGCGACCTCCGGTCCAAGACCCAGGGCCGCGCCGTGTACTCGATGCGGTTCGACAGCTACTCGGAGGTCCCCAAGGCCGTCGCCGAGGAGATCGTCCAGAAGAACCGCGGCGAGTAGGCACCACCCCTCGGCCCCGGCCGGGAATTTCATCAATCACGCACAGCCAAAGTAGACTTGCAGAGGTTTCAGTACTGCTGAGCGCCTCAAGCTCCCCCCGGAAACACGCGGTGGGGTAGTGCTGAGCAAGTTTCGACAAATGTTCTAGGAGGAACAACCATGGCGAAGGCCAAGTTCGAGCGCACCAAGCCGCACGTCAACATCGGCACCATCGGCCACGTCGACCACGGCAAGACGACGCTCACGGCTGCCATCTCCAAGGTCCTGGCCGACAAGTACCCGGACCTGAACGAGCAGCGCGACTTCGGTGCCATCGACTCCGCTCCGGAGGAGAAGCAGCGCGGCATCACCATCAACATCGCGCACATCGAGTACCAGACGGAGAAGCGCCACTACGCGCACGTCGACGCCCCGGGTCACGCGGACTACGTCAAGAACATGATCACCGGTGCGGCGCAGATGGACGGCGCCATCCTCGTGGTCGCCGCCACGGACGGCCCCATGGCCCAGACCCGCGAGCACGTGCTGCTCGCCCGCCAGGTGGGCGTGCCCTACCTGCTGGTGGCCCTGAACAAGTCCGACATGGTCGACGACGAGGAGCTGCTGGACCTCGTCGAGATGGAGGTGCGCGAGCTCCTCTCCGACCAGGGCTTCGACGGCGACAACGCGCCGGTCGTCCGCGTCTCGGCGCTGAAGGCCCTCGAGGGCGACCCGGAGTGGGTCGCCAAGGTCGAGGAGCTCATGGAGGCCGTCGACGAGAACGTGCCCGACCCCATCCGTGAGATGGACAAGCCGTTCCTCATGCCCATCGAGGACGTCTTCACCATCACCGGTCGCGGCACCGTGGTGACCGGCCGTGCCGAGCGCGGCACGCTGCCGATCAACTCCGAGGTCGAGATCGTCGGCATCCGTCCGGTCCAGAAGACCACGGTCACCGGCATCGAGATGTTCCACAAGCAGATGGACGAGGCCATGGCGGGCGAGAACTGCGGCCTGCTGCTGCGCGGTCTCAAGCGTGACGACGTCGAGCGCGGCCAGGTCGTGTGCAAGCCGGGTTCCATCACCCCGCACACCGACTTCGAGGCCAACGTCTACATCCTCTCCAAGGAGGAGGGCGGGCGTCACAACCCGTTCTACTCGAACTACCGTCCGCAGTTCTACTTCCGGACCACCGACGTCACCGGCGTCATCACGCTGCCCGAGGGCACCGAGATGGTCATGCCCGGCGACAACACCGAGATGACGGTCGCGCTGATCCAGCCGATCGCCATGGAGGAGGGCCTCGGCTTCGCCATCCGTGAGGGTGGCCGCACCGTGGGCTCCGGCCGCGTCACCAAGATCATCAAGTAGTCCCCGGACTGCCGATCTGCGCAGAACCCCCCGTCGCTCCTGCAGCGGCGGGGGGTTCCGTGCGTTCCGGGGCAACCACGACGGGGTTCAGCCGGTGAGCTGGTGCAGGCACAGGACGTTGCCCTCGGAGTCAGTGAACCACGCCGCGCGCATCCCGTCGGCGGTGAGGACGTGGTCGACGGTGCGCAGGCCGGGCAGGTCGTAGTCCTCGAAGCGCACGCCCCGGCCCTCGAGCTCCCGGACCGCGGCCTCGACGTCGGGGACCTCGAAGCTGACCTGCGTCAGCCCGGACGCCGGCGCGTCCGGGCGCAGCAGCAGCTGCAGGCCGGTGTGCCCGTCCTCGCTGAACAGGACGCTGTCCGGCTCGGGGGCGTCGGCGGGGGAGAGCCCCAGCGTCTCCTGGTAGAACCGGCGGGCGCGGTCGAGCTCCCGGACGGGGACGATCGCGACCAGTCTCGCGGTGGACAGCATGGGACCCATCTCCTGGGACGTCGGGGTGCGGACGAAGCCAGGATACGACCGCGGGTGCCGGCGCCGGTCGCGGTCGGCTCACGGTTCCGGCACGGTTGCGCACGGCCTGCCCCCGGCCGTGCGTTTGCACCGGTCTGCCATCTCTGGCAGGATGGAGGACGTTGTTCAAGCGCCGACGCGTGCTCCCAACGGTTCGAACCGGCAGACCCCAGGACACCATCGGGTTCCGAAGCAGAACCGGGGTCAGCAGTTCCTGGAAGCTGCCACGCGCGGACCACATACAGCCCGCCCCGAGAAACGGAATCGGTGTGCCCCCGTGCCAGCACGGGACGACACGCCCGAGTTCGGGGGTCGGAGCTCCAGCAGGGTGAGGAACCCGGATCCTTCCGGATTCAGTCTGCGTGGAGGGGCGCCCACCAGGTGGCGCCATGCACAAGGAGCCCTCGGCTCCGTCACAGGGAAGATCGTTCAAGAAAGAGAGTCACGACGCCATGGCGGGACAGAAAATCCGCATCCGGCTGAAGTCTTATGACCACGAGGTCATCGACGTCTCGGCCCGGAAGATCGTTGAGACGGTGACGCGCGCAGGCGCCACGGTGGTCGGCCCCGTGCCGCTGCCCACGGAGAAGAACGTGTACTGCGTCATCCGCTCGCCGCACAAGTACAAGGACAGCCGTGAGCACTTCGAGATGCGCACGCACAAGCGGCTGATCGACATCATCGACCCCACGCCGAAGGCCGTCGACTCGCTCATGCGCCTCGACCTGCCGGCTGACGTGAACATCGAAATCAAGCTGTAAAGAGGATCGCATCCCAATGACTACCACTTTCGAACGCCAGGTGAAGGGCCTGCTGGGCACGAAGCTCGGCATGACCCAGGTCTGGGACGAGAACGGGAAGTTCGTGCCGGTGACCGTCGTCAAGGCGGACTCCAACGTCGTGACCCAGCTGCGCAACCAGGACCGTGACGGCTACTCGGCCGTCCAGATCGGGTTCGGTGCGATCGACCCCCGCAAGGTCACCCAGCCGCTGGCCGGCCACTTCGAGAAGGCCGGCGTCACGCCGCGCCGCCACGTCGTGGAGCTGCGCACGGCCGACGCCGACACCTACGAGCTGGGCCAGGAGCTCTCCGTCGAGCTCTTCGAGGCCGGCCAGAAGGTCGACGTGATCGGCAAGACCAAGGGCAAGGGCACGGCCGGTGTGATGAAGCGTCACGGCTTCTCCGGCGTCGGCGCCTCCCACGGTGCCCACAAGAACCACCGCAAGCCGGGATCCATCGGCGGCGCGTCCTACCCCGCTCGCGTGTTCAAGGGCATGCGCATGGCGGGCCGCATGGGCGCCGTCCGTCACACGACGCAGAACCTCACCGTTCACGCCGTGGACGCCGAGAACTCCCTGCTGCTCATCAAGGGCGCCCTGCCGGGCCCCAAGGGTTCGGTCGTCCTCGTCCGCACCGCAGTGAAGGGAGCCTGATCAGACCATGGCAACTCAGACCGTCAACGTCGACCTGCCCGCCGAGATCTTCGACGTCCAGACCAACGTGCCCCTGCTGCACCAGGTCGTCGTCGCTCAGCTGGCCGCGGCCCGCCAGGGCACGCACAAGACCAAGAGCCGCGCCGAGGTCTCCGGCGCCGGCCGCAAGCCCTTCAAGCAGAAGGGCACCGGCCGCGCGCGCCAGGGCTCGATCCGCGCTCCGCACATGACCGGCGGCGGCGTGGTGCACGGCCCGACCCCGCGCGACTACAGCCAGCGCACCCCCAAGAAGATGAAGGCCGCCGCCCTGCGCGGAGCCCTCTCGGACCGGGCGCGCAACAACCGCATCCACGTCGTGGAGGCACTCGTCGAGGGCACCGTCCCCAACACGAAGGCCGCCCAGGCGACGCTGCGCGGGCTCTCCGACCGCAAGAACCTGCTGGTCGTCCTGCACCGCTCGGACGACGTGGCCGCGCTGTCGGTGCGCAACCTCGACGACGTGCACACCCTCTACGCGGACCAGCTCAACACGTACGACGTGCTGGTCTCCGACGACGTGGTCTTCACCAAGGACGCGTTCGAGTCCTTCGTGGCGGCCGCCAGCAAGAAGAAGCAGGAGGACGCCAAGTGAGCGCGACCACCATCAAGGACCCCCGGGACGTCATCATCGCGCCGGTCGTCTCCGAGAAGTCCTACGGGCTCATCGACGAGGGCCGCTACACGTTCTTCGTGGCGCCCGACTCGAACAAGACCCAGATCAAGTACGCCGTCGAGCAGATCTTCGGCGTCAAGGTCGAGTCCGTGAACACCATCAACCGTGCCGGGAAGCGGAAGCGCACGCGCTTCGGCTGGGGTCAGCGCAAGGGCACCAAGCGTGCCGTTGTGACCCTCAAGGAAGGCACCATCGACATCTTCGGCGGTCCGCTCGCCTGAGCGGAGACCACTTTAACGAGGAACTGACACATGGCTATCCGTAAGCACAAGCCGACAACCCCGGGCCGTCGCGGCTCCTCCGTTGCCGACTTCGCAGAAATCACGCGCACGACCCCCGAGAAGTCGCTGGTCCGGCCGCTGCCCAAGAAGGGCGGGCGGAACAACACCGGCCGCATCACCACCCGGCACAAGGGTGGCGGGCACAAGCGCCAGTACCGCGTCATCGACTTCCGTCGCCACGACAAGGACGGCGTCGACGCCAAGGTCGCGCACATCGAGTACGACCCGAACCGCACGGCGCGCATCGCGCTGCTGCACTTCGTGGACGGCTCCAAGCGCTACATCATCGCGCCGAACAAGCTGTCCCAGGGCGACGTCGTCGAGTCGGGCCCCGGCGCCGACATCAAGCCCGGCAACAACCTGCCGCTGCGCAACATCCCCGTCGGCACCGTGATCCACGCCGTCGAGCTCCGTCCGGGCGGCGGCGCCAAGCTCGCCCGCTCCGCCGGCGCGTCGGTGCAGCTCGTCGCCAAGGAGGGCAAGTACGGCCAGCTCCGGCTGCCCTCCGGCGAGATCCGCAACGTCGACGTGCGCTGCCGCGCGACGGTCGGCGAGGTCGGCAACGCCGAGCAGTCGAACATCAACTGGGGCAAGGCCGGCCGCAACCGCTGGAAGGGCGTCCGCCCGACCGTCCGCGGTGTGGTCATGAACCCCGTCGACCACCCGCACGGTGGTGGCGAGGGCAAGACCTCCGGTGGCCGTCACCCGGTCAACCCGAACGGCAAGCCCGAGGGCCGCACCCGCCGCCCCAACAAGGAGAGCGACAAGCTCATCGTCCGCCGTCGTCGCACCGGCAAGAACAAGCGCTAAGGAGCCTGACACATGCCACGCAGCCTGAAGAAGGGCCCTTTCGTCGATCAGCACCTTTTCCTGAAGGTCGCCAAGGAGAACGACAAGGGCACCAAGAACGTCATCAAGACGTGGTCCCGCCGCTCGATGATCGTCCCCGACATGCTCGGGCACACGATCGCCGTGCACGACGGACGCAAGCACATCCCCGTGTTCATCACCGAGTCGATGGTCGGGCACAAGCTCGGCGAGTTCGCCCCCACGCGGACCTTCCGCGGCCATGTGAAGGACGACAAGAAGGGCAAGCGCCGCTGATCCTCCGGGATCCCGCAGCGTGAGCACTTCGAGAAGACGAGAGAAGGAAAGCAATGGAAGCCAAGGCATCTGCGCGCTACATCCGCGTGACGCCTATGAAGGCCCGGCGCGTCGTCAACCTGATTCGTGGCCAACAGGCGAATGAGGCTCTGGCGATTCTGAAGTTCGCCCCCCAGGGTGCTTCGGAACCGGTGTTCAAGGTCCTCCAGTCGGCGGTCGCCAACGCGCGCCAGCTGGCGGACCGCGACGGCCTGCCGTTCAAGGAGGAGGAGCTCGTCGTGAGCGAGGCCTTCGTCGACGAGGGTCCGACCATGAAGCGGTTCCAGCCGCGGGCCCAGGGCCGCGCCTACCGCATCAACAAGCGCACGAGCCACATCACCGTGATCGTGGCGAGCCCTGACAGCGAGGAGGTCCGCTAAGTGGGACAGAAGATCAACCCGCACGGGTTCCGGCTGGGCATCACCACCGACCACGTGTCGCACTGGTACGCGGACTCCACCAAGGAGGGCCAGCGCTACAAGGACTACGTCCGCGAGGACATCAAGATCCGCAAGCTCATGTCCACGGGCATGGAGCGGGCCGGCATCTCCAAGGTCGAGATCGAGCGGACCCGGGACCGCGTGCGCGTGGACATCCACACCGCCCGCCCCGGCATCGTCATCGGCCGCCGCGGCGCCGAGGCCGACCGCATCCGCGGTGAGCTCGAGAAGCTCACCGGCAAGCAGATCCAGCTGAACATCCTCGAGGTCAAGAACCCCGAGGTGGACGCCCAGCTGGTCGCCCAGGGTGTCGCCGAGCAGCTCGCCTCCCGCGTGGCCTTCCGCCGCGCCATGAAGAAGGCCATCCAGTCGGCGCAGCGCGCCGGCGCGAAGGGCATCCGCATCCAGTGCGCCGGCCGCCTCGGCGGCGCCGAGATGAGCCGCTCGGAGTTCTACCGCGAAGGCCGTGTGCCCCTGCACACCCTGCGCGCGAACATCGACTACGGCTTCTTCGAGGCCAAGACCACCTTCGGCCGCATCGGCGTGAAGGTCTGGATCTACAAGGGCGACCTCACCGCCAAGGAACTGGCGGCCCAGCAGGCCGCCGCTCCCTCGCGCGGCCGCGGCGGCGACCGTGACCGTCGCGGCGGTCCGGGCGAGCGTCGCGGAGGCGGCGGCGGCGACCGTCGTCGTCCCGACCGTAACGACCGTGGCGGACGCCGTGAGCGCAACGACTCCGCCGCCTCCCCGGCTCCGGCCGCGGGAGCGACCAACGCAGAGGGTGGTAAGTAAATGCTCATCCCACGTCGTGTGAAGTTCCGCAAGCAGCACCACCCGAAGCGGTCGGGCGCTGCCAAGGGCGGCACCACTGTCGCCTTCGGCGAGTGGGGCATCCAGGCGCTCACGCCGGCCTACGTGACGAACCGTCAGATCGAGGCCGCCCGTATCGCCATGACCCGCCACATCAAGCGTGGCGGCAAGGTCTGGATCAACATCTACCCGGACCGCCCCCTGACCAAGAAGCCCGCCGAGACCCGCATGGGCTCCGGCAAGGGCTCCCCCGAATGGTGGGTCGCCAACGTCAAGCCCGGGCGCGTGATGTTCGAGCTCTCCGGTGTCTCCGAAGAGGTCGCCCGCGAGGCCCTGCGCCTGGCGATCCACAAGCTCCCGATGAAGGCACGCATCGTGCGTCGCGAAGGTGGTGAATGAGAATGGCTGTTGGATCCAAGGATCTGAGCATCGAGAACCTCGCGGCCCTCGACAAGGACTCTCTGGGTGAGGCGCTGCGCAAGGCCAAGGAGGAGCTGTTCAACCTCCGCTTCCAGTCCGCAACCGGTCAGCTCGAGAACAACGGCCGTCTCAAGGCCGTCAAGCGCGACATCGCGCGCATCTACACGGTGCTGCGCGAGCGCGAGCTCGGCATCCGGCCCCAGGCGGGCTCCGCCGAGACCACCGCCGAGACCACCTCCGAGGAGGACGCCAAGTGACCGAGCAGATCAACAACGAGGCCGAGCAGGCCGACGAGCGCGGTGACCGCAAGAGCCGTCGTGGCTACGTGGTCTCCGACAAGATGGACAAGACCGTCGTGGTGCAGCTGCAGGACAACGTCAAGCACTCGCTGTACGGCAAGGTCATGCGCCGCTCCTCGAAGGTCAAGGCCCACGACGAGCAGAACGCCGCCGGCGTCGGCGACCTCGTCCTGATCTCCGAGACCCGCCCGCTGTCCGCGACCAAACGGTGGCGGATCGTGGAGATCCTCGAGAAGGCCAAGTGACCCGAGCTCGCTAGAGCCGGCCACGGCCCCGACGGCCCGCCCCCTCCTCGAGGGGGCGGGCCGTCGCCCGTTCACCGCCCGCACGGACGGCGCCCCGCCTGTGCTAGGCTGGTGAGCTTGTATGGGCGGAAATCTCTGTCCGTGCAATCCACAGCTCTTCGTGCCAGCGCATAATGACCGCGTGCAGGGCGCCCCCGTGCCACCTGGTGGCGGGTTCAGATGCTCCTGGCATGGAGGGCTGGGCCCGGTCCGGCGTGCGCGCCGGGGGAGGGCACATCATCCGACAAGCTGTTCCGCAAGGCCCGCACCGTGCTCTCGATCGGTGTTGGAACCGGCGTGACGACAGGAGTAATCAGTGATTCAGCAGGAGTCGCGACTGAAGGTCGCCGACAACACGGGTGCGAAGGAAATCCTCACCATCCGTGTTCTCGGTGGATCCGGACGTCGCTACGCAGGCATCGGCGACATCATCGTCGCCACCGTCAAGGACGCGATCCCCGGCGGGAACGTGAAGAAGGGCGACGTGGTCAAGGCCGTGATCGTCCGTACCAAGAAGGAGCGCCGTCGTCCGGACGGCTCCTACATCAAGTTCGACGAGAACGCCGCAGTGATCCTGAAGAACGACGGTGACCCCCGTGGTACCCGCATCTTCGGCCCCGTGGGCCGTGAGCTGCGCGACAAGAAGTTCATGAAGATCATCTCGCTGGCCCCGGAGGTGCTCTGACCATGGCGAAGTTCAAGATCAAGACCGGCGACCTGGTGCAGGTCATCTCCGGCAGCAGGGACAACAAGGGCAAGCAGGGCAAGGTCCTGCGCGTGATCCCCGAGACCTCCCGCGTGGTCGTGGAGGGCATCAACGTGATCACCCGCCACCGCAAGGCCTCCATGCAGGGCGAAGCCGGCGGCATCGACAAGGTCGAGGCGCCGATCCACGTGTCCAACGTGGCGCTCGTGGACCCGGAGACCAACAAGCCGACCCGCGTCGGCCACCGCACCGAGACCGTGGAGCGTGACGGACGCCAGAAGACCGTCCGCGTCCGCGTCTCCAAGAGCACCGGCAAGGACCTGTGATGACCGAAACCACCGAGATCAGCGTGTCCCCGCGCTTCAAGGACAAGTACCAGGAGACCGTCGTGCCCGCGCTGCAGGAGCAGTTCGGCTACGGCAACGTCATGGAGATCCCGCGCGTCGTCAAGGTCGTCGTGAACATGGGTGTCGGTGACGCCGCGAAGGACTCGAAGCTCATCGACGGCGCCGTCCGCGACCTCACCGCCATCACGGGCCAGAAGCCGCTCGTGACCCGGGCGAAGAAGTCCATCGCGCAGTTCAAGCTCCGCGAGGGCATGCCGATCGGCGCGCACACCACGCTGCGCGGCGACCGCATGTGGGAGTTCCTCGACCGCCTGGTGACCCTGGCCCTGCCGCGCATCCGCGACTTCCGCGGTCTGTCCGACCGCCAGTTCGACGGCAACGGCAACTACACCTTCGGCCTCACCGAGCAGTCCATGTTCCACGAGATCGACCAGGACCGCATCGACCGGGTCCGCGGCATGGACATCACGGTGGTCACCACCGCGAAGACCGACGACGAGGGCCGCGCGCTGCTGAAGGCGCTCGGCTTCCCCTTCAAGACCAACTAATCTCGCTACGTTCCAGGTCCGGCCGGGCGCCCACGGGCGCCGCCAGGTGCGGAAACCGGGACGAGGAAGGGCACGTGCCCCCAAAATGACAATGACAGATCCTGTCGCGGACATGCTGACGCGTCTGCGCAACGCCAACTCCGCCTACCACGACTCCGTGAGCATGCCGTACTCGAAGCTCAAGGCTCGCGTTGCGGACATCCTCAAGGCCGAGGGCTACATCGCGGACTACAAGGAGGAGGCGGCGGAGGTCGGCAAGACCCTCACGCTCTCCCTGAAGTTCGGCCCCAACCGGGAGCGCTCCATCGCGGGCGTCCGGCGCATCTCCAAGCCGGGCCTGCGCGTCTACGCCAAGTCCACCAACCTCCCCAAGGTCCTGGGCGGCCTGGGCATCGCCATCCTGTCCACCTCTTCCGGGCTGCTGACCGACAAGCAGGCCGCGAAGAAGGGCGTGGGCGGCGAAGTCCTCGCGTACGTCTGGTAACCCGGAACAGAAAGGAAGAGAACATGTCACGTATCGGACGTCTCCCCATCTCTGTGCCGGCCGGTGTGGAGATCAAGATCGACGGCAACGTCGTCTCCGTCAAGGGCGCCAAGGGCGAGCTGCAGCACACCGTTGCCAGCCCGATCACCGTCGCGCTCGACGACAGCACCCTCACCGTCACCCGACCCGACGACGAGCGCGAGTCCCGCTCGCTGCACGGTCTCACCCGCACTTTGATCGCCAACATGATCCAGGGCGTCACCCAGGGCTACACCAAGGGCATCGAGATCGTCGGCACCGGTTACCGCGTGCAGGCCAAGGGCCAGGACCTCGAGTTCGCCCTCGGCTACAGCCACCCGATCACCTTCAAGGCGCCGGAGGGCATCTCGTTCGCCGTCGAGGGCGTCAACAAGCTCTCGGTCAACGGCATCGACAAGCAGCAGGTCGGCGAGGTCGCCGCCAAGATCCGCAAGCTCCGCGCCCCCGAGCCCTACAAGGGCAAGGGCGTGCGGTACGCCGGCGAGCAGATCCGCCGCAAGGCCGGAAAGGCTGGTAAGTAACCATGGCTCTGAAGATCAAGGGCAAGTCCAAGGCCGCCGCCCGCAGCCGCCGCCACGTCCGGGTGCGCAAGCACCTGGCCGGCACGGCCGCGCGCCCGCGCCTGGTCGTCAACCGCTCCGCCCGCCACGTGTTCGTCCAGGTCGTCGACGACACCAAGGGTGTCACCGTCGCCTCGGCCTCCACCATGGAGGCCGACCTGCGCGGCGCCGACGCGGACAAGACCGCCAAGGCCAAGCGCGTGGGTGAGCTCGTGGCCGAGCGCGCCAAGGCCGCCGGTGTCGAGTCCGTCGTGTTCGACCGCGGCGGCAACAAGTACCACGGTCGCGTGGCGGCTGTCGCCGACGGCGCCCGTGAAGGAGGTCTGGCACTGTGAGCGAGCAGAACAACGAGAAGGAAACCCAGGTGACCGAAGCCAGCACTGCCTCCACGGAGGCGACCGGGGCCCAGCAGACCACCGAGGCCAACCGCTCCCAGGACTCCCGCGGCGACCGCGGGGGCCGCGGCGAGCGCGGCGGCCGCGGTGGCCGCGGCGGCCGCGACGAGGAGAAGGACAAGTTCCTCGAGCGCGTCGTGACCATCAACCGTGTCTCCAAGGTCGTCAAGGGTGGTCGTCGCTTCAGCTTCACCGCCCTCGTCGTCGTCGGCGACGGCAACGGCATGGTCGGCGTCGGCTACGGCAAGGCCAAGGAGGTGCCGGCGGCGATCTCGAAGGGCGTCGAGGAGGCGAAGAAGAACTTCTTCCGCGTCCCGCGCATCGAGGACCGCACGATCCCGCACCGCGTGCAGGGCGAGGCCGCCGCAGGCGTCGTCATGCTGCGCCCGGCGACCCCGGGTACCGGTGTGATCGCCGGTGGTCCGGTCCGCGCCGTGCTCGAGTGCGCCGGCATCCACGACGTGCTGTCGAAGTCCCTCGGCTCGTCGAACCAGATCAACATCGTGCACGCAACCATCGAGGCGCTCCGCCAGCTCGAGGAGCCGGCGGCCGTCGCGGCCCGTCGTGGGCTCCCGATGGACGAGGTCGTCCCCGGTCCGTTGCTGCGCTCGATCCAGAAGGCAGGTGCCTGATGTCCGGCAAGCGTATCCAGCCCGACGGCACGGAGCTGCGCATCACGCAGGTCCGGTCGGTGGTCGGCCAGAAGCAGAACATGCGCAACACCCTGCGGTCCCTCGGCCTCAAGCGGCCGGGCAACGTCGTGGTCCGCAAGGCCGACGGCGTGACCGCGGGCATGGTCAACACCGTCGCCCACCTGGTCAAGGTCGAGGAGGCCAAGTAACCATGGCAGAGAACACTGCTGAGAACACCGCTCAGAGCAACGAGAAGGTGCACGCGCTCAAGGTGCACCACCTGCGTCCGGCCCCGGGCGCGAAGACCGCCAAGACCCGCGTGGGTCGCGGTGAGGGCTCCAAGGGCAAGACCGCCGGCCGCGGCACCAAGGGCACCAGTGCCCGGTACCAGGTCAAGGCGGGCTTCGCGGGCGGGCAGCTTCCGCTGCACATGCGCCTGCCCAAGCTGCGCGGGTTCAAGAACCCGTTCCGCGTGGAGTACCAGGTCGTCAACCTGGACAAGCTCACCGAGCTCTTCCCGGAGGGCGGCGAGGTGACCGTGGAGTCGCTCGTGGCCCGCGGCGCCGTGCGCAAGAACCAGCCCGTCAAGGTCCTGGGCTCCGGCGACATCGCGGTCGCGGTCGACGTGAAGGCGCACGCCTTCTCGGGCTCCGCCGCGGAGAAGATCGCCGCCGCCGGCGGCAGCACCACCGCGCTGTGAGCGCGGGCCGCGGGGCCGGGCGCACGCCCGGCCCCGCGGCACCCACGGATCAGGCCCCGTCCACGCCAGCGTGGGCGGGGCCTGATCCGTCGGCGGGCACGAGCCCGCCCCGTCGGCGCGCGCCCCCGGTGAGTCCCGGGCGGGCCGCGTTCGCTAGACTTGCCGGAGTCGCCCGCGCCCACCGGGCGCGGGGGCCCCGGACCGAGCTCCCGCACCACCACACCCCCCGCCACCGGATGCCGGTCGGACCCAGTCTCTAGGAGGACATGTGCTCAGCGCTTTCGGACGGGCGTTGCGAACCCCCGACCTGCGACGCAAGCTGGGGTTCACCCTCGCCCTCATCGTGCTCTACCGCCTGGGCACGTTCATCCCGGCGCCGGGCGTCGACTACGGCAACGTGCAGCAGTGCCTGGCCCTCGGGACCACCACGGGCGGCGTGTACGACATGGTGAACCTCTTCAGCGGCGGCGCGCTGCTGCAGCTGTCGGTCTTCGCCCTGGGCGTCATGCCCTACATCACCGCGAGCATCATCGTGCAGCTGCTGCGCGTGGTCATCCCGCGCTTCCAGGAGCTGCACGAGGAGGGGGCGCAGGGGCAGACGCAGCTGACCCAGTACACCCGCTACCTCACCATCGGCCTCGCGCTGCTCAACGCCACCACGGTGGTCTCGCTCGCCCGGTCCGGCGCCCTGCTGGGGGACTGCCCCCTGCCGATCATCCCGAACGACACCTGGCTGACCGTGCTGATCATCATCATCACGATGACCGCCGGCACGGCGATCATCATGTGGCTGGGGGAGCGGATCACGGAGAAGGGCGTGGGCAACGGCATGTCGCTGCTCATCTTCACGTCCATCGCCGCGACCTTCCCCTCCGCGCTGGGCGAGATCCTCCGCACCCGCGGCTGGGGCGTGTTCCTCTCCGTGCTGGCCGTGGGGCTCGTGGTGATCACCTGCGTGGTGTTCGTGGAGCAGTCCCAGCGCCGCGTGCCCGTGCAGTACGCCAAGCGGATGGTGGGCCGGCGCACGATCGGCGGGATCACCACCTACATCCCGCTCAAGGTCAACATGGCCGGTGTCATCCCCATCATCTTCGCGTCCTCGATGCTGATGCTCCCCGGCATGCTCGCCCAGTTCGGCATGCCGGACGACGGCACGGACATCCCCGGCTGGGTCAACTGGATCAACACCTACCTCGTCACCGGCGACCACCCCGTGTACATGGCGATGTACTTCCTGATGATCGTGTTCTTCACGTACTTCTACGTGTCGATCACGTTCAACCCGGAGGAGGTCTCGAACAACATGAAGCGCTACGGCGGCTTCATCCCGGGGATCCGCGCGGGACGGCCCACCGAGAAGTACCTCGCCTACGTGCTCAGCCGGATCACGTTCCCGGGCGCCCTCTACCTGGGCATCGTGTCGATGATCCCCCTCGTGGCGCTCGTGCTGATCGACGCGAACCAGAACTTCCCCTTCGGCGGTCCGTCGCTGCTGATCATGGTGGGCGTCGGCCTGGACACGGTGAAGCAGATCGAGGCCCAGCTGCAGCAGCGCAACTACGAGGGCCTGCTGCGCTGACCCCTCCCCGCCGTCCCCCGCCGGGGACGGCGGGCACGCCCCGGTAGACTGGGACCGCAGCCACCACCGACCGCAAGGAGACTTCATGACCCGCATGCTCATCATCGGACCCCCCGGCGCAGGCAAGGGCACGCAGGCCGTGCGCATCTCGGAGCGGCTCGGCATCCCGGCGATCTCCACCGGCGACATCTTCCGGGCCAACATCAAGGGCCGGACCCCCCTGGGGCAGGAGGCCAAGAGCTACATCGACGCCGGCGACCTCGTCCCGGACTCCGTGACCAACCGGATGGTCCGCGACCGCCTCGCCGAGACGGACACCGCCGACGGCTTCCTGCTCGACGGCTACCCGCGCAACGCCGCGCAGGTGGACGAGCTCGACGCCATCCTCGACGAGCTGGGCCAGGAGCTCGACGTGGTGCTGAAGCTGACCGCCGACCGCGACGAGCTCGTCCAGCGGCTCCTCGGGCGGGCCCAGAAGGAGGGGCGCACCGACGACACGGAGGCGGTCATCCGGCACCGCCTCGACGTGTACGACGCCGAGACCGCCGTGGTCGTCGACGTCTACGACCGGCGCGGCATCGTCCGCGAGGTCGACGGGCTCGGGACCGTCGACGAGGTCTCCCAGCGGATCATGACAGCGCTGTCCTGACGCACCGTCCCGCACCGCGCACGCCGTGACACCCCCGGACACCCCCGGGGGTCTCACGTTTAACCCACGACAGCCGCGAGCTCCCCGACCGGGGGAGCGGCTCGGAAGGAAGACCGCATGTTCGGCCGCCGCCGGATCGAGTACAAGACCCACGCCCAGCTGCGCACCATGCAGCGCGCCGGGGTGGTGACCTCCCGCGCCCTCGACGCCGCCGTGGCGGCCGCCGTGCCCGGCGTGACCACCGCGTCCCTCGACGACGTCTTCCGCTCCGTCCTCGACGCGCACGGGGCGAGCTCCAACTTCCTCGGCTACTTCGGCTACCCCGCCGCGGTGTGCGTGTCCGTCAACGAGGTGGTCGTCCACGGCATCCCGGGGGACCAGGTGCTGCAGGAGGGGGACATCCTCTCCGTGGACGGCGGGGCCGTCGTCGAGGGCTGGCACGGGGACTCCGCGCGCACCGTGCTCCTGGGCCGCCCGGACCCCGCGGACGCCGAGCTCTCCGACGTCACCCGCAACGCCATGTGGCACGGCATCGCGGCGGCGGCCACCGGCACGCACGTCGGCGACATCGGCGCGGCCGTGGAGGACTACGTGCGCAAGGCCTCCGGGCACCGCTTCGGGATCCTCGAGGAGTACGTGGGCCACGGCATCGGGTCCAAGATGCACATGGCCCCCGACGTGCTCAACTTCCGCAGCACCGACCGCGGGCCCCGCCTGCGCGCCGGCATGGCGCTGGCCATCGAGCCGATGCTCGTGCGCGGCGGGATCGGCACCCGCGTGCTCGACGACGAGTGGACCGTGGTCACCACCGACGGCGCCCGCTCCAGCCAGTGGGAGCACTCCGTGGCCCTGCACGCCGACGGCGTCTGGGTGCTCACCGCCGAGGACGGCGGGGCCTCCGAGCTCGAGCCCCTCGGCGTGCGCCCCGTCCCGATCCCGGAGGACCTGCCGTGACCGGCCGGCTCTCCACCACCCCGGACCCGCGACACCGCGAGGAGAACACCGTGGCCCAGCAGCCGCAGCAGAGCACCACCAGCACACCCGTCGAGCTCACCGTGAAGCCCCGGCCCGGTCAGCTGACCTTCGCCGCGCCGCGGCGCGGCAAGCCCCCACGCCACCTCGCCGACTTCGACATGGCGGGCCGCCGGGAGTTCCTCGCCGAGCTGGGGCACCAGCCCTTCCGGGCGGGCCAGCTCTCCCGCCACTACTTCGACCGGTTCGTCACGGCCCCCGAGGACATGACCGATCTGCCCGCGGCGGGCCGGGAGGAGCTCGTCTCCCAGGCCCTGCCGACGCTGCTGACCACCGTGCGCAGCCTCGAGGCCGACCAGGGGGACACCGTCAAGAACGTGCACCGGTGCTTCGACGGCGCCACCGTGGAGTCCGTGCTCATGCGCTACACCCACCGGGTGACCATGTGCATCTCCTCCCAGGCCGGCTGCGGGATGAACTGCCCCTTCTGCGCGACCGGCCAGGCGGGCCTGACCCGCAACCTCTCCACCGCGGAGATGGTCGAACAGGTCGTGCAGGGCGCGCGGATGCTGCGCGGCGGCAGGGTCGGCCGGGCCGAGCAGGAGCCGCTGCGCATCTCCAACATCGTGTTCATGGGCATGGGGGAGGCCCTCGCCAACTACAAGGCCTCGATCGGGGCGATCCACCGCCTCATCGACCCCTCCCCGGAGGGCCTCGGCATCTCGGCCCGCGGCATCACCATGTCCACGGTGGGCCTGGTGCCCGGGATCCGGAAGTTCACGCAGGAGAAGCTGCCGGTCACCCTGGCGCTGTCCCTGCACGCCCCGGACGACGAGCTGCGCGACGAGCTCATCCCGATCAACACCCGCTGGAAGGTCGACGAGGCCCTCGACGCCGCCTACGACTACTACCAGGCCACCGGCCGGCGGGTCTCGATCGAGTACGCCCTGATCCGCGACATCAACGACCACGGGTGGCGGGCCGACCTCCTCGGCGAGAAGCTCAACGCCCGCGGCGGGGGATGGGTACACGTGAACCCCATCCCGCTCAACCCGACCCCCGGCTCCAAGTGGACCGCGTCCCGGCCCGGCGTGGAGCAGAACTTCGTGGAGCGGCTCCGGGCCCACGGCATCCCCACCACCGTGCGGGACACCCGCGGCTCCGACATCGACGGGGCCTGCGGGCAGCTCGCCGCGACCGTCTGAGCGCCGTCGTCCCCGGCACCGCTCCCCGGGGGCGCCTCCCGCGTTGCGGGAGGCGCCCCCGATCCCGTAGAGTGTCCTGTTGGTTGTCTGTGCTCCAGCGATTCCGCACACTTCGGACCACGCCGACCCTCACCGTGCACCACGAACGGTGATGGTGCGCGCGTACAGGTCCGCTGCGGCGTTTAACGACGATGTACACCCGAAACCCTGCTCGCCGCCCCGGCGGGGGGCACCTGAAGTTAGCGGAGGATATGGCCAAGAAAGACGGAGTCATCGAGATCGAAGGCACTGTGGTCGAGGCTCTGCCCAACGCGATGTTCCGCGTTGAGCTGAACAACGGTCACCTGGTCCTCGCCCACATCTCCGGGAAGATGCGACAGCACTACATCCGGATCCTCCCCGAGGACCGCGTGGTGGTGGAGCTGAGCCCGTACGACCTCACCCGCGGTCGTATCGTCTACCGCTACAAGTAGGACCGGCGGCCGTCCGGGCCGCACACCACTCGAGAGAACGACGCGAAGGAATGCGATGAAGGTCCAACCGAGCGTGAAGCCGATCTGCGACAAGTGCAAGGTGATCCGCCGCAACGGGCGGGTCATGGTGATCTGCGAGAACCCGCGCCACAAACAGCGTCAGGGCTGACCCGCCCCGAGCTGCCCACGCAAGTGGATCCACAAAGGCACCGCTCCCGACCGGAGAGATCCAGGCGGGCGCCCCCGGTACAGAGGCCGGGGACCGGAGGGGACATGACGTCCCCGACCGGACAGCGATGCTCCAGACCTCTGGAACACCACAAGGAGAACCGCCGATATGGCTCGTCTCGCAGGCGTCGACCTCCCCCGCGAAAAGCGGCTGGAAATTGCGCTCACCTACATCTACGGCGTGGGTCGCACCCGCGCGCTCGCCACCCTGGACGCCACCGGCATCTCGGGCGACCTGCGCGTGCGCGAACTCACCGATGCCCAGCTCGTGGAGCTGCGCGACTACATCGAGGACAACTACAAGGTCGAGGGTGACCTCCGCCGCGAGGTGGCCGCCGACATCCGCCGCAAGGTCGAGATCGGCAGCTACCAGGGCATCCGGCACCGCCGCGGCCTGCCCGTGCACGGTCAGCGCACCAAGACCAACGCCCGCACCCGCAAGGGTCCGAAGCGCACGGTCGCCGGCAAGAAGAAGTAGCCCGCTGCCGCTCGTGCGCCAGGACCCCGCGGTCCCCCGAGCGGCCCACCACCACTCTTCCCGAACTTTGTAGGAGATCTCCATGCCCCCGAAGACTCGCGCAGCGGCTGCCCGCAAGCCCCGCCGCAAGGACAAGAAGAACGTCACCCAGGGCCAGGCCCACATCAAGTCGACGTTCAACAACACCATCGTCACCATCACCGACCCCTCCGGCGCCGTCCTCTCCTGGTCGTCCGCCGGCGAGATGGGTTTCAAGGGCTCTCGCAAGTCCACCCCCTTCGCGGCCCAGATGGCCGCCGAGGCCGCCGCGAAGCGCGCGCAGGAGCACGGCATGCGCAAGGTCGACGTGTTCGTCAAGGGCCCCGGCTCCGGGCGCGAGACCGCCATCCGCTCCCTGCAGGCCACCGGCCTCGAGGTCGGCTCCATCTCGGACGTCACCCCGAGCGCGCACAACGGTTGCCGCCCGCCGAAGCGCCGCCGCGTCTGATGTGAGCACGCCCACCGGGACCCTGCGGGGTCCCGGTGCGCATGCCGACAACGGACCGGGCACCGGTCCGCACCCATCAACTGTTTTCCACCATTTGCGCGCGTCATATAGCGGATGCCCGCTGAAAGGAAACATCAGTGCTCATCGCACAGCGCCCCACCCTCTCTGAAGAGGTCGTGGCCGACAACCGGTCCCGCTTCGTGATCGAACCGCTCGAGCCCGGCTTCGGCTACACCCTCGGCAACTCCCTCCGCCGCACCCTCCTGTCCTCGATCCCCGGTGCCGCCGTGACCAGCATCCGGCTCGACGGGGTGCTCCACGAGTTCTCCACCGTGGAGGGCGTGAAGGAGGACGTCTCCGAGGTCATTCTCAACATCAAGAAGCTCGCCGTCTCCTCGGAGCAGGACGAGCCCGTCGTCGCCTACCTGCGCAAGCAGGGCCCCGGCGTCGTCACCGCCGCGGACATCACGGCCCCGGCCGGTGTGGAGATCCACAACCCGGACCTGCACATCGCGACCCTCAACGCGAAGGGCCAGCTCGAGCTCGAGCTGACCATCGAGCGCGGGCGCGGGTACGTCTCCGCCGCCCAGAACAAGGCCGGGGACGCGGAGATCGGCCGCATCCCGGTCGACTCGATCTACTCGCCCGTCCTGAAGGTGACCTTCCGCGTGGAGGCCACCCGTGTGGAGCAGCGCACCGACTTCGACAAGCTGGTCCTGGACGTGGAGACCAAGGAGGCCATCACCCCGCGTGACGCCGTAGCCTCCGCCGGCACCACCCTGGTCGAGCTGTTCGGTCTCGCCCGGGAGCTCAACACGGCCGCCGAGGGCATCGAGATCGGGCCCTCGCCGACGGACGCCGCGATGGCCGCCGACATGGCGCTGCCCATCGAGGACCTCGAGCTCACCGTGCGGTCCTACAACTGCCTCAAGCGCGAGGGCATCCACACCGTGGGTGAGCTCGTGGGCCGTTCCGAGGCGGACCTGATGGACATCCGCAACTTCGGCGCCAAGTCGATCGACGAGGTCAAGGCCAAGCTCGTCGACCTCGGGCTGTCCCTCAAGGACTCGCCCCCCGGTTTCGACCTCGCCGCTCGCGCCGCCGCGATCGACGACGAGAACCCGTTCGACGACGACGACCACTAGTCCTTCCCGCTGACGTCCCGACGGGTGCCCGCCCGGGCCGGGACACACTTCCAGGAGATCAACAACCATGCCTACTCCCACCAAGGGACCCCGCCTCGGAGGCGGACCCGCGCACGAGCGCCTGATGCTGGCGAACCTGTCGCAGCAGCTGTTCGAGCACAAGCGCATCACCACCACCGTGACCAAGGCGAAGCGGATGCGTCCCTACGCCGAGCGCCTGATCACCTTCGCCAAGCGCGGTGACCTGGCCGCCCGCCGTCGCGTGCTGGCGCAGCTGACCGACAAGTCCGTGGTGCACGAGCTGTTCACCACCATCGCCTCGGCGATGGAGGACCGCAACGGCGGCTACACCCGCATCACCAAGATCGGCAACCGCAAGGGCGACAACGCCCCCATGGCCGTCATCGAGCTCGTGATGGAGCCCGTCGCGACCAAGGCCACCGTGGCCGAGGCCGAGCGCGCTACCGAGAAGGCCGCCCCGGCCCCCGCCGCCCCGGTCGACACCCCGGCGGACACCACCGCCGGTGAGGTCGCCGCCGAGGAGATCCCCGCCGACGAGCAGGCCCCCGAGGTCGGCTCCGAGCAGGCCGCCGAGGTCGCCGCCGAGAACTCCGACGCCGAGTTCCCCGGTTCGCGCGCCCCGCTCGAGTCCGGCGAGGCCCCCGAGGGCTTCGAGGTCAAGGGCAACAAGAACTCGATGAAGTACCACGTGCCCGGCTCGCGCTGGTACGCGGGCACCACCGCCGAGATCTGGTTCGACTCGCCGGCCAACGCCGAGGCCGCCGGCTTCCAGCCGGCCGGCGGCGCCGCCGCGCAGAAGCTGCGCTGACCGGACGACGCACGGACGGACACCGCGACGCCGCCGGGGACCTGGTCCCCGGCGGCGTCGTCGTGCCCGCCGCACCCCCCACCACCCCCTCCCAGGAGCTGACCATGAGCCCGTCCGATTCCCCCGTGCGCGTGCGGATCGACCTGGCCTACGACGGCGCGCCGTTCGCCGGGTGGGCCCGTCAGCCGGGCCTGCCGACCGTGCAGGGGGCCGTGGAGGACGCCCTCGCCGTGCTGGTCCGCCGGGACGTGCGGGTCGCGGTGGCCGGCCGGACGGACACCGGGGTGCACGCCCGCGGCCAGGTGGCGCACCTGGACCTGGCCCCCGCGGAGTGGACCGGTCTCGCCCGCGGCCGGGACGAGGACCCGGGACGGGCGCTCGAACGCCGCCTCACCGGGGCCCTG